>JAQYCY010000001.1:0-14144 GCA_028724485.1 Bacillota bacterium
CGTCGATATATCCCGACTTGCCGACTTCTTCAGGGGAAATAAGGTAACCAAGTCCGCCGTTGTTGCTATCTTTTTTTACCGAGCCGCTATCATCGCCCACAAGATAAAGCCACGCCGAAACGACTTCGTTTCTCCAATAAATCTTTTGCATAAGGCTAAGACCTAAGCCATCGCATACGCTGTCACATTGTTCCAAACTTGCCTTGTATTGGTCGACGATGCCGATTTTCGTTCCCGTAGTAAACGCAGGCCATTCAGTAAGAAGATATGCCATAGAAGGGCAAATGGTCGCATTGTACTTAATTTCGACTTTGCCGTCTTTTGCCACGACTTCGATAAGTTTGTTGTATTGTTCTTCAGTCAAAGTTTCGGTTTTATTACATTCGTGATTAGGGCAAGTCATAGGATCGCAATCGTCTTCACACTCGTGCTTGTCGCACTTGTATTTTGCATCATAGTCATGATTTGTGATTTTAACCTTATGATTCATTGCGAGTTCGTCACGGAACGCTTTGATTTGTTCGACCGAGCTCGTTCCGTTCGTTACAAGGTCGGTGAGTTGTTTAAGCTCGTCTGCATTGAACTTCAAAAGGATGTTCGTCACAAAGCCATAGCGTTGACCTGCCGTCGTATGCAAGTTGTAAATCGTGTCGGTAAGGCTCGATTTAAGGCTTGACGTATAGTTGTCTTCAGATTGGACGAAACTTTGTTCGTTTTGGTCGATAAGAGATTTATACTTTTCTTCTATTTCGGCATCGGTAACGTTTTGATCAGCCGTTAAGCAACGCTCGAATTTTTCAAGCAAAACCGTTTCGTATTGTTCTTTAAGGAAATATTCGTATGAACGATGGTTCTTTTTGATTTTTGCTTGAAGGCTCTTTACGCCTTCGTCCAAAACTTCGAGATATTCTTCTTCGGAATATCCCGACTTCATATCCTTGAACGTAAGGGTTGCAATATAGTCTTTGTCGAAGAAATATTTTTCTCTTTCGATTTCGACACCGACTTGCGGGTCGAAATCTTCTTCCGTTTCGGTAACTTCTTTTACCGTTCTCGGAGCGGTGTATTCATACCACTTAGCATAAAGTTTAAGGTTTTCGGTGACAGGAGTTTTGAAATCGTATCTTGCCGTCAAAGCCTCGTCCGTAAACCAACCGCCGAACTTGTAGCCGTCTCTTGTCGGAGCGGTAGGTTCGCTTGCATAGGTTCCGTCCTTTACGCCTTCGGTTTCAATGGTCGAAGTGGTTTCATAGTTGAGTTCGAAATAAACTTTAAACACTTTATCGCTCTTTGCCTTTGGGGCTTCTTCTTTCTTGTTTGTTCCTTTATTTGCCTTTTTGTCCGAAATAAGTCCTTCAAGCACGGTGTCGAGCGATTTTTTCATATCTTTGTTTGTCGCTTTAATTGCCTTGTTAATTTCGGCGTCCGTCAAAAACTTTTCAACGTCTACGGCTTCGGGAAGGTCGGTAATCGAAATGCCTTCCGGCGCGTTTTCGATAAGATAAGCCTTTGCGAACATAACGAGAGCTTTTCTTTGATATAGCTGTTTTAACAAGGTTTCGACTGCTTCGCTCTTTGACATTTTATAATAGTTGACGTAAAGATAGCCATACGTATCATACGACGCTTTAAGATCGCCTTTTAAAATATCAAAGGATTGAGTAGAGTTCTTTCCGTTTACGGTAGTCGAATAGCCGACGGTCGCAACAACCTGATTGAAATCACGCTCCTCATTCTTCTTAAAAATTTGGTCGCATGCCGAAAACATAACGGCGAGCATACAAACTATTAAAACCAAAGCTAATAATTTTATCTTTTTCATATTATTCTCCACTGTAATCTTAAACGTATGTATTATACACAACTTGTTGCCAAAAAGCAACTAAAACTTGCGTTAGCATTCCGAGAAGAACGTAGCGAGTTTGTTTAATTTCTCTTCCGGCGTCACATCCTTTACGTTGAACACCAATGCAGGCGGAATAGTCGACGTAAGCACTACGCTATCGCGTGATTTCGACACGGCTTCTATTAGCCTGTCGTTTTTAAACACGTCGTCCGAAAGGAAATTGACTGCCGCTCCGTTTCTGTTTACGATAACGTTTTTCACGCCGAAGCCCTTTACGTTGTTCTTTATAAGCGCAATGTTGATAAGGTTTTTAATTCCTTTGTCAGGCACGCCGTAACTAAGTTCTATATCGTTAAGCAAATCGTCGCGGTCTTTTACGCTTAAAACTTGCGCTATGCGCTTATACAGTTTGATTTTATCTCTCGGCGAAACGTAATCGCTCGGAATGTAAGTCGTAGCGTCGATTTTGAAATCGATATTTTCATCGTCCGTCTTTTCACCGGTCTTAATTTCTTTTATCGTTTCTTCCAAAATTTCAAGATACATTTCGTATCCCACTCTTTCGATATGTCCGTGTTGTTCCGCGCCCAAAATATTTCCTGCGCCCCTTATGGACAAGTCGGCAAGCGAAATCTTGAAACCGCTCCCTATTTCGGTGTTGTCAAGCAATGCGTCAAATCTCTTTTGTGCGTCCTCCGTCATATTCCTTGACGCAGGCACGGTGAAATACGCTTTTGCGAGCGCACCGCGTCTGCCGACTCTGCCACGAAGCTGATAAAGTTGACTAAGCCCGAAGTTTTGCGAATCGATGACTATAAGCGTGTTTGCGTCCGGCAAATCGATTCCGTTTTCGATTATGGTTGTAGACACAAGCACGTCGAACTGTTTGTCATAAAACGCTTCCACAGTGTCTTCGAGTTGCCTGCCGTTCATCTGCCCGTGTGCGTATCTTACGCTTATATCGCCGCCTAACATTGCCGATAATTTGCTTGTAAATTCGGCAATCCTTTCAACTTTGTTGTACAAGACAAAAACTTGTCCGTCGCGCGCCTTTTCGGTTTTTATTGCGTCTATGACAAGCGAATCGCTATATTCTATAACGTAAGTTTCAACGGGAAGCCTGCCGAGCGGCGGCGTTTCGAGAAGGGATATATCCCTAACTCCCGACAGCGACATATTGAGAGTTCTCGGAATAGGTGTTGCCGACAAAGTAAGCACGTTTACGCTCGGATTTTTCTCCTTTAATTTCTCTTTGTGTTCAACGCCAAAGCGTTGTTCTTCGTCAAGCACCAAAAGTCCCAAGTCGAAAAACGCAACGTCCTTCGACAAAAGTCTGTGCGAAGCTATAATCATTTGCACGTCGCCTTTGATTAGACCGTCTAATATCTTCGCTCTTTCCGCCGCCGTTTGAAAACGAGTTAAAAGTGCAAGTTTTATTCCGAATTTTTCAAGTCTGGGTTTGAGCGTTTCGTAATGCTGTTTGCAAAGTATGGTGGTCGGCGCAAGCAATGCCGCCTGCTTTCCCTCCATAACGGTTTTGAACATAATTCTGAAAGCGACTTCCGTTTTGCCGAAACCGACGTCGCCGCATATAAGGCGGTCAATTACTTTGCCTTTTTCCATTTCTTGTTTTATGGCGGCAACCGCTTCTAATTGGTCGGCTGTTTCTTCATAAGGGAAATCGTCTTCAAATTGTCTTTGCTTTATCGTATCCGCTTGATAGCAATGTCCTTTCGTCTTTTCTCTTTCGGCATAAAGATTTACAAGGTTTATCGCAATTTGCCTTACAGACTTTTTGACTTTTTCTTTTTCTCTTTTAAACTCTTTGCCGCCAAGTTTGTTGAGCGGTGGGTTTTCTTCGCCGATAAACTTCGTGACGTTGTCCATCTGGTCGATTGCGACGTACAAATGGTCGCCGCCTTCATATCTTATGGACAAGTATTCCTTTTTAAACTCACCTACGTCAAAAACCGCCGTGCCTTCGCAAATACCCACGCCGTGTACCGAATGAACGACGTAGTCGCCGACTTTCGGCGGAGCGAACGATTTAGCCTTTTTTACATTTTCCGTTCCCCTGCCTTTACCGACAAGTTCGACGCTACCAACAACCAAAAGTTTGTACTTAGGATACAAAAAGCCTTGCTCTATATCTTCGCATAAAATCGTAACTTTTCCGTTTGTCGGTTCGCCGCCCGTCACAGGCGCGATTCCCTCTTCATACAAACTGTCCGAAACGAATTTCGCTCTTTCGGCGTTTCGGCAAAACAAGACTATCTTAAATCCGTTTGCCGAAAAACCTTTAAGGTCCGACACAAGCGACGGATAATCATAGCAATATCTCGTTACGGCTTTCGCGCCGAGATTTATCGTCTTTGTCGGAACAAACAAAGTGTTGTTCAAATTGAGCGACGATAGTCCGACAAGTCTTTTCCCTTGCAACGCGGCTTTAATGTCGCCAAGCGCAAGTTTTGCGGTCTGATGTCTTTTTGTGACTTCACCGCCGTATTCCATAGACTTAAATCTGCCGCTAAACTCCTTATCGTACAGCTCGAATTTTTCGCCCACTATTTTCGGTTCGTCAAATATGACAGTCAAATCAAGGTCGAGCAAACTCTGTGTTTTTAAAAACGGTAGCAGATATGCATATCGTCCGCTGAGAGCGCCTACTTTAAGTCCGCCGATAAGTTCGGAAAAAATTTCTTTTACCCTTCCGCCGACAAGTTTGTTCACGGCAAGAACTTCATCGACGCTGTTCTTGGTAAATACAATGTCGGACGACGGCGCAAGATAAACGGTTTTATATTCGCAAATCTTATCGCCGCTTTCAAGGTCTATTTCCTTTATGCTTTCGAGTTCGTCATCGAAAAAGCTAAGCCGCAACGGATTTTTAACTCCATAAGGAAAAACGTCCACAACGTCGCCACGAATGGAGAAATCGCCGAAATCGAAAATTTCGTCTTCTCTTTTATACCCTGCTTTGACAAGTGAATTTGAAAGAACGTTTAAATTGTAGTTTTTGCCTACTTCTAAATCGACTATGAAGTTTTCAAAATCTTTGAGGTCGCAAAATTTATCGCCGAGCGCGTCGGGTGAAGTGACGATTACGTCATAATCGCCTTTTGCGATTTTGGCGAAGTTCAAAGCATTCAAGCCGTCCTGTTCTTTCGAATAATTTTTACGGTATAGCAAAACGTCGTCGCGGCCGACGACCGTGACGACTTTTAAACCGTATTTTTTGAGTTCGTTTGACGCTTTTTTTGCTTGCAGTTTGTCTTGCGTGACGTAAAGTTTTTTCCCGTCTATTCCGCCCGTCAAATGCAGTTTTGCCCCTTCGGGGACTTGCAAAACGTCGGTTTTATCCGAAAGCTCGAAATCGAACCCTTGTATGTTTTTAAATTCTAAAAACGGATACTTCATCTGTTAAGCTCCTGCATAAGCGCGTCGAGCGTCGCTTCGCCTTTTATCCATTTTACGACAGCCGCCGCCGCCTTGTCTATAGCACCGTTTATTTTTTCCTTATCGTTATAAGCTATAGGAGAAAGCACTTTGTCGATTATGTTTACCGATTTGGTTTCGACCGCCTTGTCTTTAAACCCTACTCTTAATCTATTGAATTTTTCGGTGCAAATTTCGCTGACTATGTTTCTCATTCCGTTGTGCGTTCCGCTAGACCCTTCGAGCCTTAATCTGAGTTTCCCGACGGGAATGTCTGCGTCGTCGTATATGACAAGAAGGTCTTCGGGATATGCCCCGTATTTTCGCATAAGTTCTTTGACGGCTTCGCCGGACAAGTTCATGAACGTTTGCGGCTTTGCCAAAACGACGTCATAGCCCGATATCGTTTTGACCGCTACTTTCGACTTGCATTCTTCCTTATTGAATTTCATTCCGAGTTTTTCGCAAACGGCGTCAACCGTCATAAAACCTAAATTGTGATAGGTATTTCTGTACTTTGGCGTCGGATTTCCGAGCCCTACTATAAGTTTCATATCTCTCCTACACTTGCCTTGAAATGATACGCCCCGAAGCAACGTTTTCCGTTATCATACTCGACTCGATAGCGGCAAACGGCTCTACGACGATTTTGTCGGCAACGTTCGTATTTTTTATATATGCGTTTTTTATCTTACATTCATCGCCGATTACGCTGTTTATGACAGTCGACGAATATATCTTGCTTTTTCCTATATAACAGCTTCCTTTAATGACTGCGTTGCCGCTTATCACGGCATCTTTTTTTATTATCGCTACGTCGTCGATAACGGCGTTAGGCGAGTCGATATAAACGCCTTTAAGCAAATTGCGTTCTATAATCCTTTTTCGCATTGCGTCATAAATTACAGCTTTGTTTTTTGCGTTATCGGGGCGCAAAAATTCTTCCGACGTCAAAAAATAGTTCTTTTCCGCTTCTCCGACTCCGACCGCATAGCCGTTAAGAAAATTTATGCGATTTATATTCTTTGACTTCATCTGCCCGAAAACGTAGTTTAACGTTTCCCTTTTAATCAGCGGCATATCGAGATATAAAACGTAAGTGACTTCGGCGGTCGGGTCAAGACTGTTATTAAAATCGCTTCCGACGATTTCGACGGGATACTTTTCAAGTTCTCTTAAAACGTAATCCCTGAGTTTTCTGCCAAGCATAACCTCTTTTGACAGTTCGGTTTCAATCAGATAAATAAATTCTTTCAGCATAGATTTATTCTATGCGCCGCCACACGAAATGTTGACTTGACTTTTATTGCTAAACGCGTCGGTTGCGGTTGTGCTAAAAATTCGGTCAAATTTATGATGCAAAAATAATGCAAAAATTTCGATTGCCGAATTTAACGCTAAGCTATTTAGCTTTGATTTTTGTTTTTGCGTTTGCGCCTGAAATATTCGCTTATCACACTTCCGCAATCTTGCGCCATATAGCCGCCGCTACATTCGATATCGTAATTAAACTTGCCCTTTTCAAATATATTTAGCACGCTTCCCGCGCCGCCCGTTTTATAGTCGTAAGCGCCGAAATAAACCGCCTTAATTCTCGACAGTTGCATCGCCATAGCGCACATAGGACACGGCTCTAACGTAACGTAAAGCTCGCAATCTTCAAGCCACCAGTTATTCAATTTTTTCGCCGCTTCTTCTATGGCAACCATTTCGGCGTGATGAGTCGCCACAAGGTCACGCTCCTTGCGATTTATTCCTTCCGCTATTATTTCGCCTCGCTTAACGATGACTGCGCCGACGGGCACTTCGTCAAGTTTGTCGGCTTCTCTTGCAAGCTCTAAGGCTCTTAGCATAAATTTTTCTTCGTACATTTTTCCCTTTGTAAAATCATTAGATTTTTTAAGTGCCGACTAACTTTTTTAGACGTCGTTTGTTTGCCTATGCGCCGTTATCGCCGCCAGGCTTTTGTTGACTGCTTTTAGCCGTCTTTTAAACCGCTTTTGTTTTCTATATTTTAAGCGACCTTTTAGACGTAGCCGAACTTTTTCAACACTTTAAATATTCCTTCGTTTTGGGCAGCGAGAGAATTTGCCCACCCTATGCCTATCGGGTGCGACAATCGTTCGCTTCCGACTTCGATTGTAAGTCCTTTGCCAAGTCCCGACGCTATAAACCAGTCTTTATGTCCGCCGTGGCTAAACGCCGCCGTTTTTGCGGCATAGCCGTTCTCTTTCGATAAAGCGATAGCTAAATCTTTGCCGACTTCGTTATTATAGCCGTAATAAATTTCTTCGCCCAGTGAATGATAACACAAAACTAACGTTTTATCAAGCGACAAGCGTTTTAAAACTCTACTTTCGATTTCGGAAAAAGGTCTTTCGCCGATATAGTTTTCACTGCCTATCGTTGTTTTGTTTTTTGCGCCTTTTCCCCAACCTGCGTCGAAATTGACGTTAAGGTCAACGCCCCTGAGATTTGCTTTCCATAAGTTTAAATCGCTTCTCTCGATTACGGCTCTGACTCTATCGTCAAGTTTATCTTTTATCGTTTTATAATAGTCCGCCCTTTCCGTGCAGAGCCTTACGCCGTCGGGGTTTGCCATAGGAACGTATTCGACAGGATAATCCGAAAACTTTTCGATAAACTTAATTAGCATAAACGTCGTAACGTATTCCCTTGCGTGTATTGCCGCCGTCATCAATACTTTCGGTTTTGTTCCTTTCGGCTTTACGGCGTATATCGGTTCGCCCAAAAAACTCTCCCCTGCGCTTTCGACAAAATAATTCTTGCCAAGTTCGTTTAATCTTTTAATATAATTTTCATATATTGTCATAAAATTATATACGCAGGTTGAAAGTTTAAGTGAACGGTTTCTTGTGATTTTTTTAATTTTGCATTATAATCTTCGTATGGCTTTTAAACTGTGCGCGCTAAGAAGCGGTAGCCGAGGAAACGCTACCTTAATAATGACGGACAAAACCGCAATGCTTGTCGATTGCGGTATAAGTCTTTCGTCGCTTAAATCGGAACTTGGCGCTTTCAATTTAACGCCGTCTGACCTTGACTGCGTTCTCATTACGCACGAGCATAATGACCACGTTTCGGGACTGAACAAAATCGCCGTTTCCGCTCCGTTGATTTGCCACGACCTAACTTATGCCGAAATCAGAAACAAGATCGGATACGAACCTAAACGCATAGAAATAAAAAACTTCGATTTGGGTTTCGAAGTCGGCGACGTCACCGTTCAGCCGTTCAGAATTCCGCACGACGCGGCATATCCCGTCGGTTACAGTTTTTATAACGGCGGCGAAAAAATTGCAATCGCCACCGACATAGGGCATATAAACGACGGAATCGTCAATAATTTAAAAGGTTGCAATCTTTTGCTTTTGGAATCCAACTACGACGAAAAAATGCTCCTTAACGGAACTTATCCGTACTATTTGAAAAAACGTATTTTGGGTAATCGCGGACACCTTTCCAATGCTGACAGTTCGCTACTGCTTAAAAGAGTCTTTTCGGACAGATTGGAAATTTTGCTTTTAGGACACATATCGAAGGAAAACAACACGCCCGAATTCGTACTTGACAGCGCAAATAAAACGCTTAAAGAACTAAACTCATCGGTTTCGGCTTACGCTTTAAGTCAAACCAAAAAATCGCTTTTGTTTGAGGTAAAATGAAAAACAGATTCAGCTTGTCAGAGAGCGGAAACCTTTATCTCTTTGCATTGATTGCAATGAGTCTTGTTTCTGTAATAATTTCCCTAATTCCGTCAAAGATTTACTTCGGCGGTCTTTCGCTTTCTAATTGGCTCGGATACGGACTTATTCAAGTCGCAATTTTATCAACCGTTTTCGTTTACTCAAAGCTCAGAAAAACCGATTTCCTTTCGGCGGTCAGTCTTAAAAGAAAACCTAACGTAAAGCAACTTATTTTAACGCCGTTTATTACCGTTTCCTGCCTTATAGCTTTTTTGCCGCTCTCTACCTGCTTTGCAAACCTTCTTAATCTTATCGGCTATAAAGGCGGAGTTTCGTTGCCGACGTCGCCCGACGCCGCTCCTTATATCGTCGGGCTTTTGATAATCGCCTTGCTCCCTGCAATCGGCGAAGAAACGCTTATGCGCGGCGGTGTGCTTAACGGACTTAACGGCAAGAGCGTTTTTTTCGGCATATTTATTTCGGCATTCCTATTTTCGTTTATGCATTCAAATCCTTTGCAAACGGTCTATCAATTTTGTTTCGGCGTGGTACTTGCTGTGTGCGCAATTTATTCGGGCAATATTATCTGCACTATTTTAATGCATTTTTTCAACAACTTTATATCTCTTACGATAACGACTTTCGCTCCGAACTTTTTAGCATTCGACTTCGGCGGCTTTAATTATCTTATTTATCTTGCTATGTTTATTGTCGGAATGATGCTTCTTACGCTTTTTATGCTCATATTCTATAAGGTTACGGGCAAGGAAAAACAAAACTCGGCGTCCCTTGAAATAGACGACTATACTTTCACTTTCACGGACAGCGAAGTTAAAAAGGAAAACTTCTTTGTCACATACTTCAAGTGTCTCGGCGGAATTTTCACCAAACGCGGCTGGCTTCGCTTTAAATCGACTTTAAACGACTTCGTAGACTATGCAGGCGTTGAAACGGAAAAGAAACATGCTCTTTCCGTTTATATAGCAATTGGCTTTGTTTCTGTTTGGTGGATTGTAAACTTTATAATGGGGGTTGTATGACGGACGGACTTTTTTCAAGACGCTCTAAGGTTTGGCTTTGCTATCTTGCCATAATCATTATGACGCTTATCGTGCGAATAGGTTTTTCGTTCGGCACGACTTTAAACGACACCGAAATCGACGTCGTGTTTTCTACTGTCGTCCAAATCGTAATTTTCGGAATCGTCCCCGTCACGCTGTATTCTCTCACCGTTTCAAAAAATTTAAAAACGACTTTTGCCGATTTCGGTTTCAAAAAAACGTCGGCGTTAAATTGGCTAAGGTGTATAGCGATAGGCATTTTAATGACGTTTTCCGCAACGTTCATCTCTATCGTCTGGCACGTATTGCTCAACCTTATCGGGTTTAAATATTCCCCGTCCGACACCGACTACTCAACAGTCGGAATGCTCTTTTTGCAAATATTCATAACCGCAATTCTCCCCGGCGTTTTTGAAGAAACGACGCACAGGGGGCTTTTGTTTGCGGCGTTTACGCCTGCCGAAAAGAAAAAGAACAAATGGCTTGTCGTCATCGTTTCCGCGCTTATGTTTTCGCTTATGCACCAAAACATTCGGCAAACGGGTTATACCTTTTACGACGGCATAATTCTCGCACTTATGTGCTATTACACAGGCAGCATCTTTCCGTCGATGACCGTACACTTTTTAAACAACTTTTCGTCCGTTCTGTCGGGATACGCCGAACAAAACGACGGCGCGCTTTACGGCTTTGTAAACAGCTTCTACGACTTTTTGACGTCGAGCCTTTTGGGACTTTTGATTTTTACCGCTCTGTTTGCGCTTGCCGTCACGCTTATAGTTTTGTTGTTTAAAGATATGAAGCGCGAATACAAAAAGAAAGAAATTTTAGAGGAAGTGAACAACTCCTCGATTTTCGACGACGTGATAAAAGACGAAGCCGCTTTTGTGGGAATTGACCCAAAACGCGACGTTTATGCGATAATTACTGTTGCGCTCGGCGTAGTCGTAACGCTGTTTACTCTCGTGTGGGGAATTTTAAGATGAAAATAAACGTTGTGGCAATAGGAAAAATAAAAGAAGATTTTTTAAAAAACGGCATTGCCGAATATCAAAAACGAATGACTCGCTTTGCCGACTTTAACGTTATCGAACTTAACGAAGCGCCGCCGTCAAAAAGCGAATCGGAACAAATCGCTTTTGAATGCGCCGAAATTTTGCCTAAACTTAAAGGCGTGGTGATTGCGACCGACATTGACGGAAAACAACTTTCTAGCGTAGAACTCAGTCGTTTTATCGATGAAAAAGCAGTCGGCGGCGAAAGCGAATTTACGTTTGTAATCGGCGGTTCGTACGGTCTTGACAAAAAAATCAAAGATATGGCAGCATTAAGACTCTCATTTTCAAAAATGACTTTCCCACACCAGCTTTTCAGACTTATGCTGTGCGAACAAATATATCGCGCCTTAACCATTTCAAACCGACTGCCGTATCACAAATAGAATTATGTGGCGCAAAAAATTGCAGCGGACATATAAACGTCACATCATAAACACGGCATCGCTTGCCCACAAAAGGCAATCTTGTTATAAATTAAATCTTACAATTTATCTTCCATAAATTATAAATCGTTGTTTAGATATCGTTTAAAATGCGTTAAAAAAACAGTTGCTAAAATCAACTGTTTTTTAATCAATTTACTTTATTTGTTTTGTTTTAATTTCTTGCTTCCTTTTTAACGGTTAAATCAAAGTCTTTTAAGAACTTCTCCGACAAGTTTCATATCCACTTTGCCTAAAAAGTTTGCCTTAAAATGTTTCATTACGCTTGGAACGCTCTTATCGTCGAGTTTGAGAATTTCTGCCTTGATTTCGTCTTCACTCATAAGTTTCGGCATATAATTCTTGACGGTTGCGATTTGCTTGTTAAGGCTTTCGACAGATTCCGCTCTGCCTGCTTTTTCAAAAGCGTCGCGTTCTTCGATAAGTTCTTTCTCCGCCTTTTGCAAAATACCCGTTACGTCCGCTTCGGAAAGTTCTTTGCCTTGCGCTTTAAATTCGATTGACAAAAGCATTACTTTGTTTATGACAAGGTTCAATGCGGAAACGCCGTCTTTGTCATGATTTTTCATTGCTTCTACTTTTGCTTTTTTAAGTTCGTCTAACGTCATATATTACTCCTTTTTGTCATTGTTCTTTTTGTTATCTTTCTCTTTTTCTTCCAAAAGTTTTTCTTCTTTTTCGGCTTTCTTGTACGCCTTTTCTTCGCTCTCTTCTTCGCTCGGCGGAGAAACGTAGTCACGGTCGATATCTACTATGAAATTATATTCCATTCCGTCGTCGCCTGTAAAGCGATTTTTCAATTCGTCGGTTATATCTTTTAGTGTCAAGTCAAGATAGAACGGAACAACCACGTCAAAAAGCACGTTCGTTCTTGTTTTTCCCACAACTACTCTGAAATCGTGAAAATTCAAATTTTCGTTTATGCCCTTCAAAATTTGCATACACTCTTGTTTATAACGATTGACCATAGGATTGTCTATTTCAATAGGGTCCATGTGAACGGACAAATGTATATGCATTTCTTTTTTGAAATCCTGCTCTATTTTGTCAATAAGCTCGTGCGATTCCATAACGTCTACGCTTGCCGAAACCTCGACGTGAACCATAACAAAATTTCTGCCTTCGCCGTAATTGTGAATCATAAGGTCGTGAATTCCCAAAACGCCGTTATAGCTCATTATTTTGTTCTTGATTTTTTCGACTAGTTCTGCGTCGGGCTTTTCGCCGAGTAAAGGATTTATGGTGCTTGCTATAAGTTTTATGCCCGAAACGACGATAAACACGGAAACGGCAAGACCGAAAATTCCGTCGATTGATACCTTTGCGTTCGGAATAAAATCGATAAGTATGGTCGCAATCAAAACCGCTGTTGTCGAAATCACGTCGTTTAAACTATCGACGCACGACGCTTTAAGGCTTTCGCTTTCTATTGCCTTTGCAAACCGGCGATAAATCAACAACTGCCAAAGTTTCATTCCTATTGCAACGGACAAAATAACGTAAGTAGCAACGCTTACACTCGTTGCTTCGGGATTGATAATTTTGTCTATACTTTCCTTTCCCGACAATGCGCCGAGAAAGAACACGATAAGCGCGACTATAAGCGCAGTTATGTATTCATATCTTGCATGTCCGTACGGGTGCTTACTGTCGGCAGGTTTGTTAGACATTTTAAAACCGAACATAGTCACCACACTGCTGCCTGCGTCCGACAAGTTGTTAATTGCGTCGGCGACAATCGTTATGCTCTTTCCGATAAGTCCGATGACGAGCTTGCCTACGCAAAGCAAAACGTTGGACAAAAGCCCGAAAACGCCTGCGCATATTCCGTAACGAAATCTGACGTTCGGATCGGACGTGTTTTTATAGTCTTTTATAAATAGCTTTTCTAACATAGTTTATCCTCGTCAAAATTTTAGCACAAACACCGCCTTATGTAAACTTAAAGCGTCGTTTTAACTTTATTTAATAATTTCGCAAGCCGTCCCCAAACGAAAACATAAATTTTTATCGCAAAAACACGCTCCGTCGCCTTTCGATAAAATCCCGTATGCGCCAAAGGGCGACACCATAACGTTAAGCCGTTTAAAACGCTAACTCTCATTTGCAAGTTGTGATATGCGTTTTTAAACACTTTGCCGTGAAAATTCCGATATTCACTTTTTATATATGCGACTTTTATAAAACTTAACGTGCAAGTTTTTTGTGCAAATAGTAAAAGCTCGCATATAAAGGCTCGGAAACTTTTTAAACGAGTCGTTGCGCTTTGCGACAACTATATTAAATTAGGAATGCGATAATTCGCCTTCCTAACGCTCTTTTGTTTGTGATTTGTTTGGCGGTTGCTTTTCTTAGACATATTTTATCGCTTAAACAAATCTTGTTTTTTCCTATCTTTTAAACAAAACTTATTTCCTGTTCCCTAAACAAATCTTCGTTATTTTTTGCTTGAAAATTTCTCGCTTTTCATATCGCTTGAAGAAAACTTGTTCCTGTTGCATAGACAAGTTTATCCTTGCTGCTTTTCACTAACCCACTCTTTTAAACGTGCTTTATCAGCTAAAATATTTCACACCCGATTCAAAAATCTTCAT
>JAQYCY010000002.1:0-9949 GCA_028724485.1 Bacillota bacterium
ACAGTATGCTACTTTGCGCGTAGCTTTGGAGGAAGAAAATTTGAAAAAACTTATCATAGGAATGTTGCTTCTCATTCCGATAATCGTAATCTTGGTCGTAAGTTTAACGGCAACGCTCGTCACGGGCGCGTATATCGCCGTCGAAAACGTCGAGATATACATTAAAACCGCAGACGGAAAAGAAACGCCTGCCGAAGAAACGATGATAACGTACTTGTCGGACAAGGGTATGCAACTTATTGCAATGGTCTATCCGAAAGCGGCGCAAAACAAGGACGTCGTATGGTCGGTCGTTTATAATGCGCCTATCATAGAAGTAGACGGCGAAGAAGAACTCGAAGTCGTCACGGTTGACAAAAACGGTTACGTCAGTTTTAAAAACTTAGGTGAAGCTACCGTTCAGGTCGCGACCTTGGAAGGCAATATAAAAGCTAAATTGGAATTGTTCGTTACAAGCAGCGACGTTATGGGCATTTCGCTCGAAAAGGACGAAACGCTCGATAGTATTGCGGTGGGCGACAGAGTTAAAGTTACGGCAAAGATAAATCCTACCGACGCTAAAATCGAACAAAAATATCTTAAATGGGAAGTCGTTTCGGGTAAAGACTTTGCAGACATCGACGAAAACGGAATTGTTACGGCTAAGAAAGAAGGCGAAGTCGAACTTAAAGTTTCGTTTGTAAATCCGCCTAAGGACTTAGAAGAAGAAAACAGATTTGCAACCGTAAAATTCACAATCGGCGCAAGAGCTGCAGATAAGGCGTTCGTTGCGTCCGAATATACTTTTGTCGGCGGAAACGAAATTGAAATATCAAGTGTCCTTGCAAACAAAAACACAACGCTTGCAGTAGACCGTTATACAACGACGGCAGACGCAACGATTGCCGACGGCAAACTTAAACTGAATTCTGCTCTCGACGCCGAAAACGAAAGGAACGTTGTGCTTTATGCTGTGGACGCTTTGGGAAACACGATTGACGAGATAAAAGTAAAATTCAAACAAGTCAACGTAAAGAATACCGACCTTTGGCAAACCGAAGAAATTTCGGGCAAGATTTTGCTCAAAATCGGCAGCGCGGGTATTCATATGCCGATAGAAACGTCGCGTTCGGGCAAAGCGGTGATTTCGTCGAGCAATGACAGAGTTGTCACCTATGACAAAACACATGATTGCATAATTGCAAAAGCAAGCGGTGAAGCGACTATTTCCGTCACCGTTGACGGCGTAACTGACAGTTTTGACGTTAAAGTCGTTCCTGCTATTTACAGCATAGGTTTGTATTTTAATGCTTTAAATGACGAAGTCGGTATAGAAATGAAGAGATATTTCGGTAAAAGGACTTATAATATCGACAATACCGTTACGGACAATTTGAGCTTTGAGCTTAGATACGTTATTACGACCGACGGCGATAAGACCATTCTTTTAAAAACTGCCGACGAGATTGCAAAAGTTGATAAGTATATCAATTTCAGCATAGACGACGAGGCTCGAACCAACGGTTATAGCATTTCGCATAGCGGCGTTTTGACTACGGTTGATAAAGGCAATGCGGTAACCGTTACGGCAAAATCGCTTTACCCTATTTACGAGTCGGTGGACGTAAAAGCCGAATATAAACTCAATTTGATTTCAAACGGCGTAAACGTCGGTTTGCCTAAAAAAGCCGACCGCGAAAGGGAAGATTTCGATCTTAACGAATTTACCATAAACGGATTTAACAAAGTCAACGAGCTTGCAAAAGAGTGGTACGACGCTCACGGAAATGACGAAGATTTCGTTCAAAAATATTCAATCGTCGTTCAAGAGAGTATGGTTTTCGGTGGAAAGACGAACAATCTTTATACGTCGATTTACGGCAACGGCGAGTATTTAAGACAAATCGAAGAGGACGATCCGAAGCTCGGTACTAAAAAATCGTCTAAAATGCCTGACAGCTTGCTTAAAGTAGTTGTCGACGATATTCTTATTCAAAACGTTACGATAAGGGCAAGCCGTGCGCTTAAAGAAAAAGAGACAATGTACGATTATTCTAAAGCCGGAAACGGAATTTTGATTGACGGCAGAGAACGTTATTATCCGAACGGCGAAGCTAAGCAAGGCAGACTTAAAAACATCGTCGTTAAGTACACGACAATCGAAAACGCATATTATTGCTGTTTCGTTGCGGCGGCGGACGTAAGTTTGGAAGGCACACTTATGCGTAACAGCGGACAACAAACGCTTTATATAAACACGAGCGTTCAGGACGTTTATGACGGCGATACTTTGGTCGAAAAAATGAACGTTGTGGCTACAATCAAAAACACCGTGTTTACAAACGCCATAAATATGTCTATCGGCATTATCACTTATGACCTTGATAGTAGCTATGACGAAATGGTTTACGACGACGTAACCGGCAAAAATATTCCGAAGTTCGAGTTGTATTTCAGAAAAGTCTCTATGAGCGATATTCACTTTGAAGGATTCTGCCACATTTACAACTGGAAAACGGCATCCGAACTCGATTTCAGCTATCTTAAAGAGTATTTCTATAGCGACCCTGAAAACGTAAAGCAGTCCGAGAAAAAGGCGTATGAAAACATGGTTGGACTTTTGAGAGCGGCGCTCAGCTCGAACGTTGACTCTTTGCTTGACAATATGGGTTGGGGCGATATTCGTAAGAAAGTGAACGGAACAAACTATTTCCAACTTGCGGTCGGAAATCTCGGCGTCCATTATCCTGTTTCCGGAAAGGTCAGAGAAGGCGATCTCGAATCTGTCGGACTCACGGGTCTATGCGCAATGGACTTGACTAAGGTTGCGGCATCGTTTGGCGGCGCAAGTTTTGCGACAAAGATAAGCTATCCGCTTTATTTCTATTGCTATTCGAGCGCGTCGCCTGAAATAGGTCCGACAGACGTTTGCGTTCCTAACGTTGCGCTTTACAAAAAACTCGTAAACGGAATCGAAGATAAACAATAAAATGATAAAAAATAGCAAACTTAAGTTTGCTATTTTTTTTTAAAGTTTGCTTTTTATGTTGAAATTTTTTTAGAAAAGCAATACAATGGTTTGGCAATAAAAATTATTAAGGGAAAAATATGCTTGCGAAAATCAACGGTTTTGCGCTCGACGGGCTTGACGGTTATGCCGTCACGGTCGAAGCGGACATTTCAAACGGACTTCCGTCGTATGAACTTGTAGGTCTTGCGTCAACGGCGACAAAAGAATCAAAAGAGCGTATTCGCTCGGCAATCAAAAACAGCGGCTACTTGTATCCGCAAAAAAAGATTACCGTCAACCTTGCGCCTGCCGATACGAAAAAGGAAGGTCCGAGTTTTGATTTGGGAATTGCCATTGCGATTCTTTGCGCGTCGGAACAGATTAAATCTAATATTTACAAAAATTACGTCTTTATCGGTGAACTTGGACTTGACGGGGGATTAAGACACGTCAACGGCATTATGCCTTTAATTATTTCGGCTATGCAACAAGGGTATAAAAACTTTATTTTGCCTACTTGCGACGCAGTTGAAGCAAGTTACGTCGGCGGAATAAACGCTTATGCCTTTGACAATTTGTCTGCGGTTGTTGACTATTTAAGGGGCGGCGAAAAAGAACCCGTTTTAACAAGAGAATTTTCGGCGGAAGAAGCTATAGGCGTGAAAGGGTTCGATTTTAAAGACGTAAAAGGGCAGACGGTTGCCAAAAGAGCGCTCGAAATCGCCGTCAGCGGCGGCCATAACGTAATTATGATAGGTCCGCCCGGCGGTGGAAAAACAATGCTTGCAAAATGCGTGCCGTCCATTATGCCGGACATGACGTTTGAAGAGGCGGTTGAAGTGACAAAAATCCATTCGATTGCAGGAGAACTTGACCAAAGCGTCGGCATAGTAAAAAGCCGTCCGTTTAGAAGTCCGCACCATACGGTTACCATTCCTGCGCTTATCGGCGGCGGAACAAAATCTAAACCGGGAGAAGTAAGTCTTGCAAACCTCGGTGTGCTGTTTCTTGACGAAATGCCCGAATATCAGCGCAATGCTTTGGAGAGTTTGCGTCAACCGCTTGAAGACAGAAAAATTTCCGTTTCGAGAGTTCAGCGCACGATAAATTATCCCGCAAACTTTATGCTTGTTGCAAGTATGAACCCTTGTCCTTGCGGAAATTACGGTTCAAAGACAAGCGAGTGCCGCTGTACTCCACAGCAAATACATAATTATCTGTCAAGACTTTCCGCACCGCTATTAGACAGGATAGATTTGCAAATCGAAGTGGACAATTTGTCTTTCGATGAGTTTAGAGATAAAAAGGAAGCGGAGTCGTCGGCGGAAATCAAGGTAAGAATAAACAAGGTAAGAGAAATCCAAAGAAAGAGGTTTTTGGGCGACGGAATTCTTACTAATGCGGAAATGACGGAAAATCTTATAAAGAAATATTGCGCTATAGACGAACAGAGCGAAAGACTTTTGAAAATGGCGTTTGAAAGACTGAACTTAAGCGCAAGAGGCACGTCGAGAATATTAAAAGTCGCAAGAACGATTGCCGACCTTGACGGAAGCGAAAATATTAAATCGTCGCATCTTGCCGAAGCAATACAATACAGACAGTTAGACAGAAGGTATTATGTATAATTACGATTCTAAAACCTTGGGAATTCTTGCGTTAAGCTATGCGGAAGGAACGGCGGAAGCGAAAAACGATTTACTTAAAAGGTTTTCGCCCGACAAAATTTATAGACTTGAATTTGCCGATTTTAATTCTCCTTTAACAAATTCCGTTAAACTTGTAATTGAAAATATGGCGTTTCTTTTAGAAGAACTTGCAAAAAAGCAAATAAAGATTTTGTCGATTTTTGACAACGATTATCCGAGTTCGTTAAAAAACATTGACAATCCGCCCAAACTTTTATATCTTAAAGGCAATGACAAACTTTTAAATAGCGATATTATTGCCGTTGTCGGCACGAGAAAGCCGACTCGTTACGGCGTTAAAGTGACGGAAGATTTTGCAAGAGAATTCGCTTTGAACAAACTTACGATAGTTTCGGGTATGGCAAGAGGGCTTGACACCGTAGCGCATAAAGTTTGTATAGAGTTAAACAAGCCCACCATTGCTGTTTTCGGTTGCGGCTTAGACGTTTGTTATCCTGCAGAAAACAAGGGCGTTTACGATGCGATTTTGAAAAGCGGCGGCTTGCTTGTCAGCGAGTATAAACCCGACGTCCGTCCGCTTTCTTATCATTTTCCCGAACGCAATCGCATTATTTGCGGTTTAGCCAAAGGCGTGTTTTTGGCAGAAGCGTCTTTAAAGAGCGGAAGTATAATTTCCGCAAGGCTTGCAATCGAACAGGGCAAAGAGTTGTTTATCGTTCCGGGAAATATAAACAGCGAAGCGAGCTTAGGCACGAACGCGCTCTTAAAGGAAATGCAAGGCGCAATGGTGCTTAGTCCCAGCGACGTACTTAGCTCGCTCGGAATAAACAAAGAAAAACAGCCAAAAGACAAAGACACCGTTCAATTAAGTTTTGTCGCACAAAATATAGTTGAACTTTTATATGAAGGCGAACTGCATTTTGAAGAAATTCTTTCAAAAACGGACGTCGGAGCAAGCGAACTCGTTTCGGTTTTGACAGAACTTGAAATTTTGGGAGTTATAGTAAGGCTTGCCGGAAATTATTACGCACTTGCATAGGAGCAAAAAATGAAAAAACTTATTATAGTCGAATCACCGTCAAAGGCTAAAACTATTCAGAAATATCTCGGAGGCGACGTTGAAGTTATGGCTTCAAAAGGACACGTTTGCGACCTGCCTGCAAAAACGCTTGCAATCGACGTGAAAAACCATTTTGAGCCGCAATACGTTGTTTCGCCTGACAAAACGGAACTTGTTAAAAAACTCAGCCAAGCCGTCAAAAAATTTGACGAAGTATATCTTGCAACCGACCCCGACCGCGAGGGAGAGGCTATAAGTTGGCATCTTAAAAAAACGCTCGGAATAACAAGCGAAAAACCGAGAATCGAATTTCACGAAATTTCCAAGAAAGCAGTAAACAAGGCTTTGGGAGAACCGAGAGAAATCAATATGAATCTCGTCAACTCGCAACAGGCAAGAAGAGTATTGGACAGACTTGTCGGTTATAAGGTTTCGCCCGTTCTTTCGAGAAAACTCAAAAGCGGTCTTTCGGCAGGACGCGTTCAGTCGGCGGCTCTTAAAATGATTGTTGACAGAGAAAGAGAAATCAGAGCTTTTAAACCGGAAGAGTATTGGAATCTTTTTGCGCTTTTGACAAAGGTCGGACATAAAACGGTGTTCAAAGCGGCGTTTAACGATATAGACGGCAAAAAGACAAAAATTAAAAACGGTGACGAGGCAAATTCCGTCATCACGCAAATGAAGATTGCCGACTATGAAATAGACACCGTGAAAAGGGGAGTATCAAAAAGTCACCCCGCTCCGCCGTTTACGACAAGTACCCTCCAACAAGAGGCTAGCCATAAACTAAATATGACAGCCGAGCGTTCGTTAAGAATCGCTCAGCAACTTTACGAAGGTATCGATATAGCAGGCGAAGGGCAAACCGCTCTTATTACTTATATAAGAACGGACTCCGTCAGAATTTCACCCGACTTTGCCCAAGCGACGCTCGAGTATATAAGAAACGCCTACGGCAACGAATATGCGCCCGAAAAGCAAAATTTTTACAAGACGAGCGAAAAAGCTCAGGACGCGCACGAAGCTATAAGACCTATTTCGGTCGAACGCACTCCGCAATCGCTCGAAGGCAAAATCGAACGCGACCAATACAGATTGTATAAGCTGATTTACGAAAGATATCTCGCTTCGCAGATGACGGAAGCGCAATATAACACGCTTAGCGTGCATATTACGGGCAGCGCCGACAAAAAATACGGATTTGTCCTTAAAGGTAAAACCGTTTTGTTTAAGGGCTATACGGCGGTTTACGAAGTGACGCAAGAAAGCAGCGAGGACGAAAACGGCACTATGTCTATTTTGCCCGATATGAAAGAGGGCGAAAAGCTCGTTTTAAAAGATACTCTTGCAGAGCAAAAGTTCACGAAGCCGCCTGCGCGATATAGCGACGCTACGCTCGTTAAAGCTATGGAAGAAAACGGAATAGGCAGACCGAGTACTTATGCGTCGATAATTTCCGTTATTGCAAAACGCAACTATACCGAAAAAGAAGGGAAAAACATTTTGCCGACAAAACTCGGTGAAACGGTTTGCGAATATCTTGAAAAGTATTTTTCAGATATAATGAACCTTACGTTTACCGCTCGTATGGAGGGCGCGCTCGATAAGATTGCGGACGGCGACGGCAAATGGCAGGACCTTATCGAAGCATATTATCCGACTCTTATAAAGCATATAGATTATGCAATGAAAACCACGTCTTCCGAAAAAGTGCCTGATGAAGTGACCGACGTCATTTGCGATAAATGCGGCGCAAATATGGTTATAAAAGACGGCAGATACGGCAAGTTTCTCGCTTGTCCGAACTATCCACAATGCAAAAACGTAAAAAAACTCATTCAAAGCGTTGCAAAATGTCCTAAATGCGGTGGCGATATAGTAAAAAAGACGTCCAAAAAAGGCAGAATTTTTTACGGTTGCGCATCTTATCCTAATTGCGACTTTATGTCTTGGGATATTCCTGCTCCGCATTTCTGTCCCGATTGCGGCTCGACAATGAAAATAGTGAAGAAAGACGGAGTGACTAAGTACGTTTGCACTTCAAAAGAATGTGGCAAAGTTGAGGTAGTAGATAGTGAAAGAAACGATTAAAGTTGTAGGCGGAGGTCTTGCAGGTTGCGAAGCGGCGTATCAGCTTTTAAAAAGGGGATATGCCGTCGATATGATAGAAATGCGTCCCGTTAAAGGTACGGGCGCGCATAAAACCGCAGACCTTGCCGAGCTTGTTTGTTCCAACTCACTAAAATCCACCGATGAAGAAACCGCTTCGGGGCTTTTGAAAGCCGAAATGGAACTTATGGACAGTTTGCTTTTAAATCTAGCGGAAGAAGCTAAGGTAGAAGCAGGCGGAGCTTTGGCGGTTGACAGAAAGAAGTTTTCAAAACTTGTCGAAGAAAAACTAAACTCGTTTGAGAATTTCCGATTGATTAGAGAAGAATTTACCGATTTTAACAACTCTCCGACAATAATTGCGACGGGACCTTTGACCTCGGACGCTCTTTGCGAAAAGCTTAAAAGTATGTCGGGCGGGTTTTACTTTTTTGACGCTATTGCGCCGATTGTCACCGACGTCGATATGAATTACGCTTTTTGGGGTGGTAGGTACGGAAAAGGGGCTGACTATTTAAATCTTCCTATGGAAAAAGACGAATATCTCGCATTTTACGACGCCTTGATTTCGGCAGAAACCGTCAAACTGAAAGACTTCGAGGGCGCTGAGGTGTTCGAGGGGTGTATGCCGATAGAGGTTATGGCAAAACGCGGCGTAGACGCAATAAGATTCGGTCCATTGAAGCCCGTCGGTTTAGTTCATCCCGAAACGGGGAAAAAATATTATGCGGTCGTTCAGCTAAGAAAAGAAAATTTGAGCGGCGACAGCTTCAATATGGTAGGATTTCAGACAAATCTGACTTTTAAAGAACAAAAAAGAGTCTTTTCGATGATACCTGCTCTAAAAAACGCCGAATTTTTAAGGCTCGGCGTTATGCACAAAAACACGTACGTCAACTCGCCTAAGCTCTTAGACGACGGTTTCAGGGTAAAAGGCGATAAGCCGATTTACGTTGCAGGACAGCTTAGCGGTGTCGAGGGATACGTCGAGTCTATGCTAAGCGGACTTATTGCAGGCGTAAATATGGCAAGGGAACTGAGCGGCAAAAAGAGGATAATACCGCCTATTACGACGATAAGCGGCGCGCTTTGCGCTCATACGACCTTTCAAACGGACAATTATCAACCTATGAACAGCAATTTCGGAATATTGCCGTTCATAGATTGCAAGGACAAAAAAAAAAGGAAAAAAGAGTATTATAAAAGGGCAATGTGTGATATAATGCCTTTTGTGGAAAACTTGGATAAATAGGAGTTTTATATGGAATTCAGAGGAACTACGATTTGCGCCGTCAAGCGTGACGGTAAAACGGCTATTGCGGGCGACGGACAAGTCACCATGGGCGAAAGCGTAATTTTCAAAAGCAATGCCGTGAAAGTAAAGAGAATATATAACGACAAAGTAGTTGTGGGATTTGCGGGCAGTGTGGCCGACGCATTTGCTTTGTCTGAAAAATTTGAAGGTATGCTTCAAAAATTCAGCGGAAATCTTATGCGTTCGGCAGTCGAACTCGCCGAACTTTGGAGAAACGATAAAGTCGCAAGAAAACTCGAAGCGCTTCTTATCGTTGCGGACAAAGACACCCTTTTGATTGTCAGCGGCACGGGTGAAGTTATCGAACCCGAGTCGGGTATCTGCGCAATCGGAAGCGGCGGCAACTATGCTTTGGCGGCGGCAAGAGCGCTTGCAAAAAATACCGAACTTCCTGCCGAAGAAATCGCAAAACAATCTCTTTTGATTGCAAGCGAACTTTGCGTGTTTACAAACAATCATATAACCGTTGAAATAGTTTAAATAGTTTGAGGTATTTATGGAACTTACACCAAAAAAAATAGTTGAAGAATTGGATAGATTTATAATCGGTCAGCACGACGCTAAGGTTGCCGTTGCCATTGCGCTCAGAAACCGTTATCGTCGTAGCAAACTCAGCGAAGAAATGCGCGAGGAAATAACGCCGAAAAACATCATTATGAAAGGACCTACGGGCGTGGGTAAAACGGAAATCGCTCGTAGACTTGCAAAAATCGTCAAAGCTCCGTTCGTAAAAGTCGAAGCGACGAAGTTCACCGAAGTAGGTTACGTCGGACGCGACGTCGAATCGATTATCCGCGACCTTGTCGAAGTTTCGATAAGAATGGTAA
>JAQYCY010000003.1:0-5244 GCA_028724485.1 Bacillota bacterium
ATCGAAAACGCAATAATCGGCAACGAAGTCAGAATTATGAAAAGCGTGCTTAAAGACTGCCGTATCGGAAACAAAACCACCGTCGGTCCATTTGCCAACGTGCATACGGGAAGCGTCATCGAACGCCAATGCCGTATCGGAAACTTTGTCGAAATTAAAAACGCCACAATCGGTGTAAGCACGAAAATGGCGCACCTTGCCTACATCGGTGACGTCGACATCGGCAATCAATGCAATATCGGTTGCGGCTCTATATTCGTCAATTACGACGGAAAGAACAAGCACCGCAGTTCGGTCGGCGACAGCGTATTTATCGGCTCGAACAGCAACATCATCGCTCCCGTTAAAATCGAAGACAACGCCTATATCGCGGCAGGCACGACCGTCACCATCGACCTTCCTAAAAACAGTATGTGCATAGGTCGTAACCGCGAAACGGTCAAAGAAAACCGCAGCAAATTTCATAAAAACGTTTTCGATAAAAAGTATTTCGGCACGGACGGTATACGCGGCGTATACGGCGAAGACCTTACCGACGAGCTCGCCTATATGACGGGCAATTATCTCGGCTACTCGGCAAGCGGCGGTAGCGTCGTTGTCGGCAGAGATACGAGAATCAGCGGCGAAGCCCTTTCAAAGGCTATAATAAAAGGCATCACCGACGCAGGAGCAAACGTCGTGGATCTCGGCGTCGTTTCAACCCCTGCCGTAGCGTTTGTCACAACGCACGTCGGAGCAAACTACGGCGTCGTTTTAAGCGCGTCGCACAACCCTGCCAAGTATAACGGCATCAAGATTTTCAACTATGACGGAAGAAAACTCACTTCCATAGAGGAAGTCGAAATCGAAACCCACATTTCAAACAACACTCCTATTATAAAGGAAGAAAAGGGTGAAGTCGTCGACGGCAAAAAGCACATGCAATGCTATCACGACGACCTTAAAAAACTTATCGGAAACCTTAAAGGACTTAAAGTCGTTCTCGATTGCAGCAACGGCGCGCTTTCAAAAGTTGCCCCTGCTTTTTTCAAGGAACTCGGCGCAGAAGTGTTTTCGTATAACGACACGGGCGACGGTAGCAAGATAAACGAAAATTGCGGCGCTCTTCACCCTGAATTCTGCGCGGCAAAAGTTCTCGAACACGGCGCAAACGTAGGCTTTTCTTACGACGGCGATGCCGACAGACTTATAGCAATCAACGGCAGAGGTAAAACCGTTGACGGCGACAGCATCATTTATATGATTGCCAAACGCTTAAAGCAACAAGAAAGACTTAACGGCAACGAAGTAGTCGGCACGGTTATGACCAATATGGGCGTCGAACAAAGCCTTAAAAAGCTCGGCATAAAACTTACGAGAACGGACGTAGGCGACCACAACGTTATGGAAGAAATGCTCAGAAAAGACCTTTTGGTCGGCGGCGAGCAATCGGGACATATCATACTTAGAGAATTTTCAAACACGGGCGACGGACTTTTGGCGAGCCTTTATCTTTGCAAACTTATGGAAGAAACGGGTAAGCCGCTTGAAAAGCTCGACGACAGCTCACACTATCCGCAGGTTATGGTAAACCTCGAAACCAAAAAGAAAAAGGAAATCATGGCAGACCCTATCGTCAAAGAGTTTACCGATGCATTGGCAATCGAACTTGAAGACAAAGGACGTGTCCTTTTAAGAGCAAGCGGAACCGAACCTAAAATCAGAATTATGGCAGAATGTAGCAAAGCAAGCCTTGCCAAAGAAATGGTCCAAAAAATGAAATCTTTCATTGAAGACAATTTCGAAATGTAATGCGTTTCAATACAAAACGCGCTATTTAAAAAAATTAAAAACATACAAACAAAAAGGTATAAGCATTTGCTTATACCTTTTTAATTTGTAATCACCGTTTTTATGACTTAAATAATTTACAGTGTCTTACTTAAATGCCGTAAAACGCTTTATAAACTATTTTATATAGATATCCGGTGTTATCGCAATATCTGCTTATTCAATCAACCGACGATTAAATTTTGACTTTGAACACTCTAAGCAAGAACTTGCAAATATCGTCCGTGTAATTCGCATTCTGATTTTCCTGAAAAACGTTCTTGACCAAATCGTATCTGCTTTTGTCGATGACGTTTGCCGCCGCTTGCTCCATTCCCGTGATTAATTCTTGCGGTGAACTGCAAGGTTTTGACGGGAACACCATATCCATAGCACTAAACACAAAACCACGCGAGTCGGCATATTTTTCGGGGTCGAACAAATTGATTATAATAGGCTTGTCCGTCAATATATAATCATGCATTACTGACGAATAATCCGAAATCAAACAATCGCTTTCCGCCAAAAGGTCATACAAAGTAAAATTGTAATTCTGTTCATACAATATTACGTTTTGCATCGGAAGAATCGTTTTCATATCTTGCAAAGGATGCAATTTCGCAATCACCAAGCAATCGTTGTCAACCAAAAACTTCTCTACGTCAGAGCAATCCGAATAGCCGAATATGGTCTTTCCGTCCAAAGCGCCCTTATAATCTCTATAAGTCGGCGCATAAACAAAAATCTTTTTAAACGTCTTATTCGTTTTGGAAAATATCCACTCGTTTATCTGCTTCTTCTTGTTTTCGTCTATAACTAGCATATTGTCGTTTCTCGGAAAACCGAACGGAGCGTCCAAAAACTTGTTCAGGTCAATGCCGAATATCGCAGAGTGAACTTCGGCGGTAAATATCGAAGTGTCGATATAATAATCCACAACGTTAAAATCATCGCTTTTGTTCCTTTGAGCTTTTTTAAAAGGCGTGGAATAATTCAAATTGATATGCTTTTGACTTCTGCATTTTTCAAAGAAGTGAACGTGCAAACTATCCGATATCCAATATTTACATGAATAACGTATAATCAAGTTTTTAATCAATCGACAAATCGATATTTTAGAACTCTCTCTTATTCTATGTGACAAAATAGGTTTTATAGTCAATTTGCCCTTCTTAAAGTTTTTAATATGCGATTTTATTTCATCTATCCTTTCTTGCGAAAAACATTCCAAATATATAGTTAAATTGCAATCGTAATAATTGCGCATTAGCCTATTCACAACACAAAGTACGTTATCCGCCGAATAGTTAATCAAATCGTAACAATCTTTCATTCCGTTTGTCAACGGCAAAGCGTAAACGCGTTTTCTGCTTTTAGGAATGATAAAATTGAGAGGTTTAAGTATTTTTCTGTTGATGTTAAATTTACCCATTTTCGTTTCCTCGTTTTATGAAACGTATTTATCGATTTGTTCGTCTAAACCTTTATATCGCTTCGACTAATAATAAATCGATATGCCGCCACTATCTTCGCTAAGCTACATATGTGCAAGTTAATTTCTCAACTATCAAAAGTTAAGTCTGTAAAATCAGCAAAATCTAATCTTCTTTATGTTCTTTTGCTTGCTTGCCGTCACTTTCGTCATCGCTTATGTCTGCGACTTCAATACCACCCGTATCGGCAATGTCGGCATTACTCTCACGGGCTTCCGTTTTCTCTTCGTTTTCCGTCGTTTTTACGTCTATCTCGTCGGCTTTGTCCGACTCGCTCTCGTTTGCTTTTTCGGCGTCTTTCATCGCCTTTTTCGCTTTTTTATCTTTAATTTTTTGCATTAGAATTTTGATTTCGTTTTTAAACAGCAAAATTCCGAGTCCGATGACCACCACTATCGCTATTATCAAATAGTACCATTTTAAGTACAAGAACATAAACGATATTCCTGCATAAATAGGAACAAACGCCAAGAAATACCAATATCTGACTTTTAAATTTATACACTTTTTTAAAGCTATAAATCTAAACACCAAATTCACAAAGAATCCGACCAAGAAACCGATGTTTGCAGCCTGCACTCCGACTCCTGCATAAATAAGCCCTACGACAAGTCCGGCATTAACCAAGGTGCCGATAACGGTCGAAACAAAAACCATATTTGTCTTTTTGATACCGCCAAAAATACTACCGACAAACGAGCTGACAATAGAAACTATTGCACCGCCCATTGCAAGCGGAATAAGATAAATAGACGTCGAATAGCTTGCGTCTATAAACGAAGGGAAAATGGCAAGCAATATTTTGATTGCAGGAAGCATTAAAGCAAGCCCTACCATTACTACCCTTATAAGCAAGTCAAGTGCTTTTGTATAATATTCGCCCGTTTCTTTGGATAGTGAGTTATCTTTTGAATATGCAAGTTCCGTCCAAGCAAGTTGGAAACAAGTAGACAGAAGATAAACAGCCGACGTAAATTTGTTCGCTATCGCAAGATATCCGTTTGCCGCCGTTCCGAGCAAAAACGAAACTAAGACCTTATTTAACGACGTAAGTCCCCAATACGCAACCGAATTTACCGCAAGCGGCAGCGCATATTTGAACATTTCTTTTAAAAGAGGCTTATCAAAATACTGTTTTTTCAGGCTCTTGTAAGACTTGTTTTTTATTTCAAGCATAGCAAACTGCACGAAACAAGAACAAATACTTGCTATGTACAGCGAGCTGTAATCCATTTTTGCGACCAATATCAAAAGCAAATTGAGCGAAACGCTGACAAGCGTCGCCACGACACCGGAAGCCGCATAGTAAACGTTGTTTCCGTATCCGCGGCAAATATAGCCCGAAATTTGCGCAAGCATACTGACCAAGCCGTAAGCAAGCAAATACCAAGGATATTCGACCGGCGCAGTCAATGCCGTTATCGAACCGCCTACGAAATAGACTATAAGGCACATAAAGAACATGCTCATTCCGACGCATATAGCTTTGCTCTTATTTTCTTTAAGGTCAAACATATAGCGGAGAATTACCGCGCCTATATCCATGAAAATCAGGCTTTGTAAAAACTGAACGATTGCCGTTGCGGCATCGTAATAACCGAATGCCGTCGAATCGATATACTTTGTGTAAAGCGGTACAAGGAAAAACACCATCACTTTAGACAGTATATTTCCAACAAAGTATATTCCCGTCGATTTTACGATTTTTCTTATGTCGCTCATTTTATTAGTTTTCGATATCTATTTGGTTTCCCTTATATCCCCATTCAATATTTAAGCCACTGACAGCCGCCCATTCAATCGGTTTCTCGGCTTCGGCGTAAATTGTAAGGCTTGGGCAGTTATTAAACGCACCATCGCCTATATTCGTAATGCTTTTAGGAAGAACTATTTTTTCCAATGCCTCACAATCTGAAAATGTTTCTTCTCCGATTTCCGTCAC
>JAQYCY010000004.1:0-20055 GCA_028724485.1 Bacillota bacterium
TCCAAAAGCTCCAAAAGAGCCTAAAACGGCTGACGTAGCTGAAGAACCGAAAGCGCCTAAAGCGCCTAAAGCTCCGAAAGCGCCGAAAGCACCTAAGGGCGCAGAATAATTCTAAGATTTAAGCAGAAAAAGCAAAGGTCAAAGCCTTTGCTTTTTTGCTTTACCGATATAGTATGATTAGTATGCGATAAGCCTTTGATTTGTATTTTTGCTTTACTTATAGAGAATGAGTAGTATGCGATAAGCCTTTGATTTGTATTTTTGCTTTACAGATATAGTATGATTAGTGTGCGATAACCCCGTATTTTGTGCCTTTACTTTTTGCTTTAGGGGTAGAGTATAAGTAGTATGCAATAACCCCATATTTTGTGCCTTTGCTTTTTTGCTTTAGGGGTAGAGAGAAAACGGCGATTTGAAAGACTATTTAAAATGACACTTAAGGTTAAAATGCAAAGAGGGCGTGCTTTTAAGGATATAATAATGATAAAATTTTTATGAGTAGTATGCAATAACCCCGTATTTTGTGCCTATACTTTTTGCTTTAGGGGTAGAGAGGAAACGGCGATTTGAAAGACTATTTAAAATGACAATTAAGGTTAAAATGCAAAGATGGCGTGCTTTTAAGGATATAATAAGGATAAAATCTTATCGAAAAGTTTTTATAGGTTGCAAGACGTCGTTTACAAAATGCAAGAGTAGTTTAACTTATTTTTTCCTTGCCAAATATGGTTACATGGTGTATAATTCATTAGAATAGAGGTGCAATATGAAAGTAGCATTAGGTTGTGACCACGGCGGTTTTGTTCTTAAAGCAAAAGTAGTCGAAACGCTTCAAAAACTTGGCGCGGAAGTCGTTGATTTCGGAACGAACAACGAAGAGTCGGTCGATTATCCCGTCTATGCCGAAAAAGTAGCACACGCAGTTGCTGACAAAGTTTGCGAATTAGGTGTTCTTCTTTGCGGAACGGGAATCGGGATGTCGATTGCCGCAAATAAAGTAAAAGGCATAAGAGCGGCTGTTTTGTCGGACACTTTCAGCGCGAAAGCTACAAGACAACACAACAATTCAAATATACTTTGTCTCGGCGGAAGAGTTGTTACTCCCGAAGATGCCGCAAAACTAGTCACCGTTTGGTATACGACCGAATACGAAGGCGGTCGTCATCAAAAACGCGTTGATATGATAACGGAAATCGAAAACAAAAATCTTTGATTTCGATTGTTAAACATAATTTTGTAGCGGAGTGTGTTTTAGTCTAAATCTATTTTGATAAAACAGCTTGTTATAAGATTTACAATAATAGGTAATTGCTTTTATAAAATTTGCAATAATAGGTAGTTGCTGTTATAAAATTTGCAACAAAGGTAAGTTGCAATTATAATGAGTAACAATTATAAAAAGTTTACAATTTAGAATAATTTGCAAAAATATGATTTTAAATATTTTGCAAAACGATAGAGCGACTTCGGTCGCATTATACTTACTGTATAGCGGAGGCAAAATGATAGAAGAAGTTATTCTTGACGTTAAACGCGCGGAAGACGAAGCGGCGCAAATAACGGAAAAGAGTTTGTTGGACGCAAAAGAAATTACCGTTCAAGCCGAAATCAAAGCGGAAGGTATCCGCAAAAAGACGGCTGCCGAGTGTAAAGAAGAATTAAAAAACGCCATAAACAAGGCGGAGACGCAGGCTGAATCCGAACGTGCGGCAATTCTCGAAAAGGGAAGAGCCGACGCTGCGGCGCTGGTTGCCGAAAAGAAAAAGGAAGTAGACGCTGTTGCCGATTTTATCGTTGACGCATTTGTTAAAAAGTTTTAACCGGAGATAAAGTATGATAGCTGAAATGAAAAAGCTCTATCTTCTGGGTCACAACAGTCAAAAGAGCAAAATTTTAAAAGCGTTATATCGTAGCAAACTTATTGAAGTCGCCGAAACGGAAGACCTCGAAAGTTTGTCGAACAATTTTTCCGAAAACTTGAATCTCGACGAGGTGAACGAAAAGCTCGGAAGGCTTTCTAATGCCATAAATTTTATGACGGCTCAAAAGCGTGAAGGCAAAAAGCTCGTAAAACTCACGAAAAAAGACGAAGATAAGTTTGTTTATACGCCTGTAAAGGTCAAAATTTCCGAATCGACCCCAAGGCTTACTTACGACGAATTTACGTCTTATGCCGACAGAGAAAAAGAGATTTTTAAAATCGTTTCCGAACTCGAACAGATAAATTCCAATTATGCGGAAATAGCGGGCGAAACGGCGAAAATTCTCGGCGTTAAAGCTCAGGTCGAGTGTTTTAAAAACGTTAATTTAAAGCTCGACTCGTTTTGCGATACGAAAACTGTTTCGGTTTTTTACGGAACAGTGCCGACCGAAAACAAAGATGCGTTGACTCTTGCTCTCGCCGAGCTTGAAATGCCGCTTGTGTACGACGTGTACGACGGTGAAAAAGTTGTTCCTTTCGCATTTTTGTGCCTTAAAGAAAACGTCGAAGAACTCAATCAAAAATTGCAAGAGTTTGATTTTTCGCGTTCGCTGCTTGCATATTCAAAAACTGCGGCGGAAAAACTTTCCGAACTTAATAATAGACTCTCGGAACTTGAAAACGAAAAGAGGGAATTGCTTTCCCGTTCGCTTAAAGACGAAGTTTATCTTAAAGATTTCAAAGTTTTGTACGACTACTATCTTGTCGAAAAAGCAAAGCTCGAAGCGGAAAATAAATTTAAGGGCGACGATACTATCTTCGTTTTGAAGGCTTGGTATCCGATTGACAGAGAAGAAAAACTAAAGGCTTTGCTGGATATAGTGTGCGATGAACTCGTTTATGAGCTTCGTGACGCTACGGAAGAGGACGACGTTCCTACGCTTGTTCGCAATAGCAAGCTGGTAACTCCTTTCCAAAGCATTACTAATATGTTTAGCCCTATGAATTATTGGAGCGATTTCGATTCAAACCCTATTATGACGTTCTTCTATTTCTTGTTCTTTGGCGTCATGATTGCCGATGCGGGCTATGGACTCCTTATGGCAATAGGCGGACTGATTTTGCTTAAAGTTTTAAAACCTGTTCCGGGGAAGGGCAAACTTATAGTTATAATTACGCTCGGCGGTGTTTCGACAATTATATGGGGTATCATATTCGGTGGCTGGTTCGGAATAGATTTGGAGCTTTTGGGAATTAAATCTAAGTTCTTGTCCACTCTTATCGGACTCAACCTTTTCCAACCGCTCGGCGAGCCTCTTATAATGCTCGGAATGTGTCTTGGCTTAGGCGTTTTGCAAATTATAGTCGCTATGATTTGCAACGTTTACAATCTTTTCAGAAAAGCGGTTAAGTATTGCAAAAACAACAAGGAGCGCAGAAACGAGTATATCGTCGAAGCGTTCAGCAGCTCAATCACTTGGCTTTTGGTTATGTTCGGCATAGGATTCATTGCTTTGGCGCTTTTGCTTAAAGTAAACCCTTGTCTTTACGTTGGAATTGTCCTTATCGCTTTGGGTGTATTGGGAATTTTGATTTGCTCGGCAATCAAAAAGAAATCTGCATTAGGACTTATTACGGGCATAGCAAAACTCTATGACGGCGTAAACATTGTCAGCGACATATTGTCGTATGCGCGTTTGTTCGGTTTGGGACTTGCGGGCGGCGTCGTCGCTATGGTTGTAAATATGCTCGCGTCGGTCATAATAGGAATGATTCCCGTACCTGTTGTCGGCGTCATCATTTCAATTCCTATCATTATCGTCGGTCACGTCTTCAACTTGTTTATCAGCGGACTCGGCGCATACGTCCACGATTGCAGATTGCAATTTATTGAATTTTACGGTAAGTTCTACGAAGGCGGAGGCAGACTCTTTACGCCTTTGGGTTCAAATACAAAATACACGTACATCGATATGTAGAAGTACGCAGGAGGTTTATATTTTATGTCACTCGGAACATTTTTCGCACTTTTGGGTGCAGCTTTGGCAGCAGGTTTGGCGGGCGCAGGCTCGGCTATCGGCGTAGGTATGGCAGGTAAGGCTGCCGCAGGTGTAACGGCGGAAGACCCGACGAAGTTCTCGAAATGCTTGGTTCTTCAACTTCTTCCCGGAACACAAGGCATCTACGGCTTGCTTATCGCATTCCTTGTTTTCATTAAGGTCAACCTTTTCGGCGAAGTTGCTCAACTTTCTACCGGAAGCGGTCTTATGATTATGGCAGGTTGCTTGCCAATGGCTATTGCAGGTCTTATTTCTGCAATTTATCAGTCAAAAGTCGCTATCGCAGGTATCGCAACGGTTGCAAAGCGTCCTGAAGAAAGCGGTAAGGCGATTATCCTTACGGTTATGGTTGAAACGTATGCAGTTCTTGCATTGCTTATCTCGTTCCTTGCCGTATTCATTCCTACGCCTGTACTTGTATAAAGGGGTAAAAGATGCAAGGTAAAGAAGCAATAATCGAAAAAATTATCAGTGACGCCACAGTAAGGGGCGAAGCTGTTATCGATGACGCTAAGTTTAAAGCTACCGAAATAGAAAACGTCGCAAAAGCCGTTTGTGCTTCGATGGCAGACAACGCCGAAAAAGAGCGTGCCGCGGCAGTAAACGACGTTTTGACGCGCTCGAAAACCGTTGCCGAACTCGACGCAAAGAAACTCTTGTTCGACGCAAAGAATCAGGTGGTTGCTTTGACTTTCGAGACGGCTTTAAATAAGGTCAAAAACCTTCCGAAAGAAAAGTACGCAAAACTTGTTATGGGCATGCTTTCTATGGCGGAAGACGGCGACGTCGTTACTATTTCAAAAAGAGAAAAGGACGTCTTGACTGAGGCCGTTATCAAAGAGTTTGCCGCTAAGAAGAAAATAAAACTTACTTTGAACAAAGAGTTCGGAGAATTTGACGGCGGAATAATACTCTCGGGTTCGGGCGTGGATAAAAATCTTACGTTTGAAACCGAGTTTCAGTTGCTTAAAGACGAACTCGAAGAAACTGTGGCAAAAAAATTGTTTGCGGAGGCTTAAATGAGCGGAAGTGATTTTGTCTTTTCCAATGCGCGAGTGAAGTCGAAAGAAGCCAAACTGCTTTCGGAAGCTCAGGTTGCAAGACTTGTCGAATGTAAAACAGCCGACGAGGCTTTCAAACTGCTCACCGAATACGGCTACGGCGTGGGCGTCGATAATCTCGATTTTGACGCTATGTTCGACAATGCGGAAAAGGAACTCGACAATGAGTTTGCAGAACTTGCCGTTCCCGAAAGCGGACTCGAAGCGTTTGTCGTTATGAACGATTATCACAATCTGAAAGCGCTTTTGAAGATGAGAGCCTTAGGACAACTCGCAAAAGAGAAGCAAAACGGCGAAACGTCGCAAGCCTTGGTAAGTCAAGGTTTGTGTTCCGTCGAAAAACTTCAAACTGCGGTGTCTTCGGGAGATTACAACTGTTTGTCCGACGAAATGGCAAGAGCCGTAAAGACGATTGACGCCGCTTCGCTTGACGGAGTTAATCCGCGTTTTATCGACGTCGAAGTCGATAAGGCAATGTATAAAGAAGTAATTAAAATCGTAAAGGCAGGTAAGAGAAAAGAGCTTATCGATTATTTCACCGCAAAATGCGACTTGTCGAACGTTTCGGCATTTTTGAGAGCGAAGAGACTTTCGCTTGGCGAAAAGTTCTTTGTGGACGGTTTTATCGAAGGCGGCGAAATCGGAAAAGATTTTTACCTTTCGGTCTTCGAGCAAGGCGTCGACGCATTTGCAGACAAGATGCGCTTTACAAAGTATAGCAACCTTATAAAGGTTTACACCGAAGTCGGAATTGTCGGCTTCGAGGTAGCTTGCGACAATTATTTGGTTGACATATTTAAAAACGACCGCAACGATATGTTTACGGCTTCCCCTATCGCAGGGTATTATCTCGGCAAAAAGACGGAACTTAAAACTTTGAAGTTGCTTGTCGCCGCCATAAAGAACAACGTTGACGGCGAGATAATAAAACAAAGGATGCGTGATTTGTATGCATAACGGAATTGCAGTAGTCGGAGATAAAGATTCCGTATTGGCTTTTAAGGCTATCGGACTCGACGTCTTTCCGACTTTAAACGAAAACGACGCTAAGGACACTATAAAAAAGATTGCAAGAGATTACAAGGTGATTTTTATCACCGATAAAATCGCTTGCAATATCGAAAGTACGCTTAAAAGATACAAATCTCGTCCGTATCCCGTAATCGTGCCTATACCGTCGGCAGAAGGTAGCAACGGCTTTGGCATGCAGGGTATAAAGAGCGATATAGAAAAGGCTATCGGCTCGGACATACTATTCAGCAGAGAGGACAATTAAATGGCAGAACAAATTGGAAAAATCGTAAAAGTTGCCGGACCGCTTATCGTCGCAGAGAATATGGCGGACAGCAAAATGTATGACGTTGTCAGAGTAAGTGAGAAGAAACTTATCGGCGAAATCATTGAACTTCGCGGCGATAAGGCGTCTATTCAGGTTTATGAAGAAACGGGCGGATTGGGTCCCGGCGAAAACGTATATTCAACGGGAATGCCTTTGTCGGTTGAACTTGCTCCCGGACTTATCGAAAGCATTTTTGACGGAATTCAAAGACCGCTTGTAAAACTTCGCGAGATTTGCGGTGACAGAATCGAACGCGGCGTTTACGTTGCTCCGCTCGATCACGAAAAACTGTGGGGATTTGAGCCGAAAGTAAAAGTCGGCGACGTTGTTACGGCAGGTGACGTTATCGGCGTAGTTCAAGAAAACGTCGTAACCGAACATAGGATAATGGTGCCTTACGGCGTAAGCGGTAAGGTAGCCGACATAAAGAAAGGCGAATTCAATATAGATCAAACGATTGCAGTCATTGAAACGGAAAAAGGCAAAAAAGAGCTTTCGATGCTTCAAAAGTGGCCTGTTCGTAAGGGTAGACCTTATGCCGAAAAGTTGTCGCCTGAAAAGCCGCTTGTAACGGGACAAAGAGTTATCGACACACTTTTCCCTATCGCAAAAGGCGGTGTAGCGGCAGTTCCGGGTCCGTTCGGAAGCGGAAAAACCGTCGTTCAACACCAGCTTGCAAAGTGGGCTGACGCAGACATTATCGTATACGTTGGTTGCGGCGAACGCGGAAACGAAATGACGGACGTTCTTAACGAATTTCCTGAACTTGTCGACCCGAGAAGCGGTCAACCTTTGATGAAGCGTACCGTTCTTATCGCTAACACTTCGGATATGCCTGTTGCGGCTCGTGAAGCGTCCATTTATACCGGTATTACGATTGCGGAATATTTCCGCGATATGGGATATAACGTTGCAATCATGGCAGACTCGACTTCGCGTTGGGCGGAAGCTCTTCGTGAAATGAGCGGACGTCTTGAGGAAATGCCCGGTGAAGAAGGTTATCCTGCTTATCTTTCGTCGCGTCTTGCCGAGTTTTATGAAAGAGCGGGGCTCGTTAAAGTTTTGGGCAAGGAGAAGAAAGAAGGTTCGATAACTGCAATCGGCGCAGTTTCACCTCCTGGCGGTGACTTGTCCGAGCCTGTTTCGCAAAGCACGTTAAGAATAGTCAAGGTTTTCTGGGGACTTAGCGCGGCGCTTGCGTATAAGCGTCATTTCCCTGCGGTTGACTGGCTTACGAGTTATTCGCTTTACGCCGAAAAACTCGGAAATTGGTATGGCGACAACGTTGACGAAGAGTGGGTAACTTTGAGAACAGAAGCAATGCGTGTTCTTCAAGAGGAGGCGTCGCTTGACGAAATCGTTCGTCTTGTCGGTATGGATGCCTTGTCACCGAGCGACAGACTTACGATGGAAACCGCAAAGTCGATAAGAGAAGACTATCTCCACCAAAACGCTTTCCACGAAGTCGACACTTATGCATCGCTTAAAAAGCAATTTAAGATGCTTAAACTCATTCTTGAAAACGATAAATTGTCAAGAAATGCGCTTAGTAAGGGCGTTGAACTCGACGATATAATGGAACTTCCGATAAGAGAAAAAATCGGCAGAGCTAAGTACATTCCTGAGAACGAAATCAAATCGTTTGACGATTTGCTCGACGAACTCAAAAAGGAAATAGTCGGCTTGGACGGTGAAGGAGAAGTATAATGCTGAAAGAATATAAAACAATTCGTGAAGTAGTCGGACCTTTGATGCTCGTTGAAGGCGTTGAAGGCGTTAAATACGAAGAGCTTGTCGAAATAAGACAAGAAAACGGCGAAATAAGAAGCGGCAAAGTTTTGGAAATCAACAAAGACAAGGCTTTGGTTCAGCTTTTCGAACCGTCGCAAGGTATCAAGATTTCGACGTCGAAAGCAAGATTTTTGGGTAAGAGCGTTGAACTTGCCGTTTCCGAAGAAATGCTCGGCAGAGTTTTCGACGGAATGGGACGTCCGAAAGACGGCGGCGCGCCTATTATTCCCGAAAAGAAAATGAACATCAACGGACAAGCAATTAACCCTGCTTGCCGTGACTATCCTAACGAGTTTATCCAAACGGGCATAAGCGCAATCGACGGACTTAACACGCTTGTTCGTGGACAGAAGCTCCCTGTGTTCTCTATGTCCGGACTTCCGCACGCAGAACTTGCGGCGCAAATCGCGCGTCAAGCAAAAGTTATCGGTTCGGACGCAAAATTCGCAGTAGTTTTTGCCGCTGTCGGAATTACCTTTGAAGAAGCAAACTACTTTATATCCGATTTCAGAAAAACGGGCGCAATCGAAAGGGCGGTTATGTTTATCAACCTTGCGAACGACCCTGCTATCGAACGTATTGCGACTCCGCGTATGGCGCTTACTGCCGCAGAGTATCTTGCGTTTGAAAAGGATATGCACGTTTTGGTTATCACGACCGATATCACCAACTATGCGGAAGCTCTTCGTGAAGTATCCGCAGCAAGAAAGGAAGTTCCCGGTCGTCGCGGATATCCCGGATATCTTTACACCGACCTTGCAACGATTTATGAACGTGCAGGTCGTATCGTAGGCAAGAAAGGCTCTATCACTCAGATACCTATCCTAACTATGCCGGAAGACGACAAAACGCACCCGATCCCTGACCTTACGGGATATATCACCGAAGGGCAAATCATTTTGAGCCGTGAACTTCACAAAAAAGGACTTGTTCCTCCGATTGACGTTATGCCGTCGCTTAGCCGTCTTAAAGATAAAGGTATCGGCGCAGGCAAAACTCGTGAAGACCACGCAGATACGATGAACCAGCTTTTCTCTGCTTACGCTCAAGGCAAGCAAGCTAAGGAACTTAGCTCCATCCTCGGCGAGTCGGCTTTGTCTGAGGTCGACAAAAAGTATGCAAACTTTGCAGACGAATTTGAAAAGCGTTACGTTTCGCAAGGTTTCTATACAAACCGTACGATTGAAGAAACGTTAAATCTCGGCTGGGAGCTTCTTGCTCTTTTGCCTAAGAGTGAACTTAAACGTATCAGAGACGCTTACATCGAAAAATATTTGAAACAATAATGAACCGTTGCAGTTGCAACGAAAGCAAGACGCAACGGCTTAGCCTTAGCGTAATGTTTGAATTTAGACCAATGAGGTTGTTATGTCGGTTATGAACGTCAACCCGACCCGTATGGAATTGAGACGACTTAAAACTCGTCTTAAAACGGCAGTTAGGGGACACAAATTGCTTAAAGATAAATCGGATGAAATGATAAGACGCTTTATGATTTATATCCGTGAAAATCGCGCTTTAAGACTTGAAGTCGAAAATGAGCTTTCTTTTGCTCTCAAAGACTTTATGCTTGCTCGTGCGGTTTCGTCCGATGCGGTTATCGAAGAAGCTATCGCATTGCCAAGCGTCAAGGCAAAGCTCGAAACGTCTACAAAAAACGTTATGAGCGTGCTTGTTCCGTCGTTTGAAACGGACGAAAGCGGCTCCAAAGAGCTTTATCCTTATTCTTTTGCAAGCGTAACGAGCGAACTCGATTTATCCATATCGACTCTTAGCGGTTTGCTTAAAAAAATGCTTAGACTTGCAGAGATCGAAAAGACCTGCAATATGCTTGCGGACGAAATCGAAAAGAATAAGCGCAGAGTCAACGCGCTCGAATACGTTATGATTCCGCAACTTGAGGAAACAATTAAGTATATCACGATGAAACTTGACGAAAACGAGAGAAGCGCAACGATAAGACTTATGAAAGTTAAGTCTATGATTGCCGCTCGCGACGGTCAGGCGAACGGATAAGGAGGAGAGAAATGAAGTTTTATGACGCTGCCGCAAATAGCGTTATCGAGGAAGTCAAAACGTCTGCCGAAAGCGGTCTAACTGCCGCTGAAGCATCTGAAAGACTTTCCCAAAACGGTAAGAATGAGCTTGACCAAGGCAAAAAGAAAAGCATATTCGTCAAGTTTTTGGAGCAATTTAAAGATGCGATGATAATCGTTTTGCTTTGCGCCGCAATCATATCGTCGATTATTTCCATAGTCGAAAAGCAATACTACGATTTGATTGACGCAGGTCTTATTTTGCTTATCGTTATTGTCAACGCAATTATCGGCGTAACGCAAGAAGCGAAGGCAGAGGCCGCACTCGATGCTTTGAAAAATATGAATAAACCGTTCTGCAAGGTTATACGCGACGGGGAAATGATTAAAATCAAATCCGAAGAACTCGTCGTAGGCGACCTTGTAGTTCTGGAAGCGGGCGATATCGTACCTGCCGACATAAGGCTTATAGAAGCTATATCGCTTAAAGTCGAAGAATCCGCTTTGACGGGCGAGTCGGTTCCGAGTGAAAAGGATGCGGAAATCGTTTGCGATACCGATGCTCCGCTTGGCGACAGAAAGAATATGGTTTACAGCTCGGGCGTAGTTTCGTACGGACGCGGTAAGGGCGTTGTTGTTGCAACGGGTATGGGAACGGAAGTCGGTAAAATCGCTAAAATGCTTGGCGAACACGATGACCAACAAACTCCGCTGCAAGTGCAACTTGCGAAAACCGCAAAAGTTCTTTCGATTATTATTCTTGCAATTGCGGCAATTATCTTTGTTGCAAAAATTTGTATGAGTATCGGCGGCGAAACTCCTATGGCCGATACGATTATCGGTTCGTTTATGACGGCTGTCGCTATCGCGGTTGCCGCAATTCCGGAAGGTCTGCCTGCTGTTGTCACTATCGTTCTTGCAATCGGCGTTCAACGAATGAGCGAGAAACGAGCAATTATCAGAAATCTTCCTGCTGTAGAAACCCTCGGCTGTTGCGAAGTTATCTGTTCGGACAAAACCGGCACGTTGACGCTCAATCAAATGACCGTCAAAGATTTGTACACAACAAGCGCAAAAAGCTATGAGGTAGACAACGAAAATAAAAAAGACGACTATTCCGTCGATATGCTTATAAAGGGTATGACGCTTTGCAACGACACGATTGTGAGCGACGGCAAACTTCACGGCGACCCGACCGAAACGGCACTTGTTGCGTATGCAAGACTTATCGGCTATGACAGTGAAGATATGATAAAGTCTAATCCGAGAATAGATGAAATTCCGTTTGACAGCAAACGTAAACTTATGTCAACCGTTCATCAGACAAGCGACGGAAAGATAGCGTTCATAAAAGGCGCGCCGGACATTTTGATTGAAAGATGTACGGAAATTCTCGATGGTGACAAAATCAGAAAAATCACTGCCGATGACGTAAAGAACATCAAAGCCGCAAATAGCAAAATGGCGCATAAAGCATTGAGAGTTTTGGCAGTCGCGCTTAAAAAGAGCGAACTTAGCGCCGAAAAACTAGAAAGCAATATGGTTTTCGTCGGACTTGTCGGAATGATTGACCCACCTCGTCCTGAGGTTAAAGAAGCTGTTAAAGTCTGTAAGAGAGCGGGTATGCGTCCTATTATGATTACGGGCGACCACATCGACACGGCAAGCGCAATAGCCGAGCAAATCGGTATTTTGCGTAAAGGCGATTGGGTTATAACCGGCGCAGAACTCGATAAACTTTCAGACGAAGAGTTCCACAAGAACCTTCACAAGTACAGAGTTTTTGCGAGAGTTTCACCTGAAAATAAAGTAAGAATCGTCAAAGCGTTCAAGTCGTTCAAAAAGATTTGCGCAATGACGGGTGACGGCGTAAACGACGCTCCGTCAATCAAAGCTGCCGACATCGGAATCGGAATGGGCATAACGGGAACGGACGTTTCTAAGGGTGCTGCAGATATGGTACTTGCCGATGATAACTTTGCAACTATTATTGCGGCTGTCGAAGAAGGCAGAAAAGTTTACAGCAACATAACAAAGGCAATTCAATTCTTGCTTAGCGCAAACATTGCGGAAGTTTTATGCTTGTTTATAGCAACCGTATTCCTTTCAATAGGCGTAAAGGGCGGCGTTGAATTCTTGTCGCCTGTTATGATACTTTGGGTCAACCTTGTGACTGACTCACTGCCTGCTCTCGCTCTCGGAATGGAGCCTGCCGAAAAAGATATAATGAATTATCCACCGCGAAAAACGGGCAAGAGTATGTTTTCGGGCAAAATCGGACGGGATATTCTCATTCAAGGCGTGGTACAGACAGGTCTTGTTATGCTTGCATATTGTATAGGCAGTTATGTTATGGAAGGCGCGCATCAAGCTCTCGACCATAAAGAAGGTATGACGATGGCGTTCATTACGCTCAGCTTCATTCAACTTTTCCACGCATACAATATGCGCTCGCAGACGCATACTATTTTCAACAAGAAATTGTTGAAGAACAAGATGATGAACATTTCGTTTATTGTCGGCGTAATTCTTATGGTTTTAGCTGTCAATCTCGATACTTGGATTCCGGGCGAAATCGAAATTTTCGGCACAACGCAAATTAATGCCGTCGATTGGGTAATTTGTATTGCTTGCGCATTTTCAATTATTCCCGCTGTTGAAATTCAAAAACTCATCGAAAACGCAATTAAGAAGTCGAAAGCCAAAAAAGCTAACGATGCCGAATTGTCGGAAGAAGAGATTTTGGTTAAGTTAGATAGCGATTTCGACAATGCTATGATTGAATATCTAAATTCTAAGGGCGGAAAAGTCGAATACGAAGAAGACGCCGAAAAAGTTGAAGAGCCGACAAAGAATGATACCAAAAACGAGAAATAAAGATAGCGGCTAATAAATCGATTAAACTTAAATAATTAAAAAGGACTTGCAAAATTTACAGCAAGTCCTTTTTGTTCGCAATTTCGACTTGCAAGCAAAGTCCATTGTAATAATTATCATATACAGCTTTTAGTGTGCGATTGCGGCAAAATCGTTATAGCAATCATATACAGCTTTAGTGTGCGATTGCGACTAAATCGTCATAATTATCATATACAGCTTTAGTGTGCGATTGCGGCTAAATCGTTATAGCAATCATATATAGTTTTTTGCTTTAGGCTATAAAACATAAATTGCGGTGAGAAAATTAGGGTGGACAAACTCGGTTTAATATTTTATAATTGAATATAACAAACGCAGTTTCAAATCGGAGGATACCGTGGCAAAAATTTATCTTCACAAAAAACTTAAAAACCTTATAGTTGCGTTGTCGATTGTTATTGTAATAATCACACTTTTGACCGTGCTTTTACAGGTCGGCACGTTCTGTAATGAAGAAGGGCTTAAAGGCGGAACGCTTTATGACGTAATTTCGAGCGTGCCTAACATCAGCGTAAAAAACCCTAAGATAAACGAGATTGCCATGCTTGGCTCTCATGACGCTTTCAGTGATAAGATTTCGACGGCTTCCGATCCTGACCCCGGGAACAAAGGCATTATGTCAAGCAAATTCTTTTCGGCATTGACAAAGGGCATATCGACGAGATTTGCAAAAACGCAAGAATTGGACGCAAAAGGACAACTCAGTCTCGGTGTCAGATATTTCGATATAAGAGCGTCGATAATCGGCGGCGAGTGGTGGACAAAGCACGGACTTTTGTCGGGCAAACTCGACGAATATATTTTGCAGATTTTAGAATTTGCCGAAGAACATAACGGCGAAGTTATAATTCTTGATTTTCAACACGTCTATTTGGCGGAATTCACGCCGCACGAACTTTTCAGACATTTGAGCGACGTGAAGAGAAACGGGAAGAATATATACGACTATATCGCATATAAGGCTGAAAACTATCCTATCGGTGAACTTCGCTATAACGACGTTTGCGCAGACGGAAAAACGGGCTTGGTTTTGCTCTTTAATTGCGAAGACTATGATTACACGTTTGCTGATATCGAGTCGGAATATAAATGTTATTATTACGACAGAGAAGCCGACGTAAGATCGCTTTGGCATTCCACTTGCGTTACAACAAAGCTTGTGAGAGAAATCGATAAAGAGTGCAAACTTTTAAAAACGACGACTACGCACAGCGATAAACTCAGAATAAATCAAACGCAACATACGATAAAAGCAGACGGATTGTACAGAGTTATTTTTGAATGGTCGCTTCTTAATATCGCCGACGATTATAACGCGAAGCTCGTTCAAAACGCCAACTTCAATAAATGGCTTAGCGCAATGCCGATTTTTATGGTTGACTTTACGACTTCTAAAAAGGGTGACTTCAACGCTAAGGCAAACAAAATGATTTATGATTATAACGTGAGATTGTGCAATGGTTAATATGAACGCACAGGCGGAGCTTGATAAGTTGATAGATAGTTTAAGGGAAAGCGGTAAAAAGCCGAAACTTCTTCTTCATTGCTGTTGCGCTCCGTGCGCAAGCTACTGCCTTGAATATTTAAACGAATATTTCGATATAACGGCTTTGTTTTTCAATCCGAATATTATGCCAAAGGAAGAATATGATTTACGCCTTGGCGCATTTGATAAACTTTTGACAAATTTTCCGAACGTCAAAAAACTTGTGGTCGGCGGCTTTGAAAATGAGTTTTTAAAGCGCGTCAGTGGATTAGAACAAGTTAAAGAGGGTGGCGTAAGATGCGAAAAGTGCATAAGATTTCGTCTTGAAAAGACGGCAGAGTTGTCGGACGGATACGATTATTACGCAACAACGCTGACGGTCAGTCCACACAAAAACGCGGCGTATATAAACGAAACGGGATTAAGCCTTGATTCGAGCGCAAGATATTTACCGACGGACTTTAAAAAGAAAAACGGCTTTTTAAGGTCGACCGAACTTAGCAAACAGTTTGAGCTTTATAGGCAAAACTATTGCGGGTGTAAATTCGATTGATAAAAAACGCATTGCAGTTGCAATGCGTTTTTGAGTTTTTAATAACCAAAATAAATTTTAATTTAATATCAAAACAATTTTAATTCAATATCAAGACGAATTTAAAATTTCTAATTTAAAACCCGTATAGATAATGATTTAAAGTTTGCGTAATTTCTACTTATCGTTATTGCATCGTTATATCGCAACGTGGTTATGCGAATTACGATGCGAAGCGACAGGCGGTTGATAGCTTAATAGACAGTCGATAGATAATCGATATACAACCGATGGGCGGTTGATAGATAATCGATAGACGATCATATACTATCGATTATTGCAATTTAAACAAGCGTTTGTCAAGCCACTTGAAAACGCTTTTCGATGAGAAATAATCGAACTGAATTGCAGGGTCGAAGTGGTCGGCGTTTGAAATGAGCAAAACGTTTTCGGCATCTGTGTGAAGTCCGAGCGTTGCCGAATAAAGCAAGACGGTGCCGTCACCTTGGCGTTGCGATTCCGTTCCCGTCATAACGGCTTCCGAATAGATAGGATTTCCGCCTGAATCGAGCGGAGCACTGTAGCAAACGGTGTCTTGCGTTCCATAACCTAAGCCGTTGACGTAAAGGGCGTCGATTTTGAGTGATACGTCCATTTTTGTCCAATAATTTTCAAGGCGAGTGATTGCGTCACGAAGCTCGCCCTTTGTGCCGTCGGCATTGACTTGATATGCCCAATCTCTCGATTTGTAGAACTTGATTATTTCATTTTGGTCGGTGAGATATTCGCCGTTGATTTTAATGAAACTCGTCTTTTTAGACGTGTTTAAATAGTCCCACGTCATAGTGTATTGCGGAGTGTCCAAAAGTTGTTTTGACGGCAAAAGTTCAATCAACGTATCGAAATTGAACATAGGCATAAAACGGTTTTTACAGACGGTTCTGAATTTTTCATAAATGGCGTCACGGTTGCTCGACTTAACGCCTAGCATATTTTTAAGATAAGTATCGACAAGCGAAACGTTCATATTGTAAAGAGTGTCAATCAAACCGTCAATCATTCCCTCACGGTTTTCTATATTGCTTAGTGCCGTCAACGCGCCGTAGAAAGGCGTGTCGAGAGAAACGTAACCTTTTACTTTTTCAAGGTTGGATTTGCTTCTTGCCATATAGCAACTTGCAAGATGTCCGCCCATCGAATGTGAAACGATGTAAACGTTTTTGTAGCCTTTTGAATTTATAAAATTTTCGAGAAGTTTTGCATTCGTTTCGTTTGAGATACGCCAATCATAGTTGAACATTTTTACTTGGCAAACGTCGCCGTAGCGGTTTTTAAGGGCGTCGAAAAGCTGTTTGCAATTTCCGAGCGCGCCATAGTAAAGTCTTGACGGATTGTCAAAGCCTTCGCCCGCCGGCACAACGGAAGGATAGAGCGGAACGCCGTTAGAGTCCATCGCCATAAGTGACGTCATACTTTTCGGGTCGTTGTCTATTATTGCTTTGACAATTCTCAAAGCGTCGTTGACGGTGGTGTCATCGATTGCGCTTAAATCCATAGAACCGTGATTTACGAACATATCCATAAAGATTTCATTGCTCGTAAGCGGGTCCCAAACAGGTTCGCCCGTTTCGCCGTCATAAAGTCCGCTTGCAAGCAGTCCCGGCAAAATGATGATTGCCGTTTCGTCCGTTTTTGCATTGCACGCCGTGAAGCAGCATACGGCAAGACAGACTAATACAACTATCAAAAGAATACATAAAAATTTTCTCATAATTACCCTTTTCATAATTACCCCTGATTTTTAATCATTATGTGTTTTAAAAGTTTAATCGTCTAAAAAATTGATTGCTTTTTCATTTTACTATTAAATTAAAAAACTTTCAAGTTCAGAAAGCAAAAAAATAAACAAGTGTGGTTTTTGGGCATATTTGGGCAAAACCCGCTTTAATAAGTGAAATTTAAAAAATAATTTGTTTATTTATAAATATAGTGTATAATGTTTGTATGAGCATTGATATATAAATGATTGTATCTTGTCAATGCTGTTGCCGCGGTTTAGTGTGTAAAGCCGCTTTAAGAAGGCTAAGAAAAATATTTTCATTTAGCCGTGATGCAGTAAGATTGTTTAAGGTGATTTATGAGTGCAGTTGAAAAAAAAGATATTATACTTTCCGCCTCGAATTTGAAGAAGACGTATTTCGGTGACGTCGAAACGCCTGTCATAAGGGGAATCGATATCGAGTTTTATAAGGGCGAATTTGCGGCGATTCTCGGCGAATCGGGTAGCGGCAAGTCTACGCTTCTATATCTGCTGTCGGGAATCGAAACTCCGACCGAGGGAAGCGTAACTTTGCTCGGAAAGGAACTCGGCAAAATATCCGACGAAGAGATTGCGGCTTTGCGTCGTCACGGTTTTTCGTTTGTGTATCAGTTCGACAACCTTATCGGAAATCTTACGGCGGAAGAGAACATATTTTTGCCGCTTAGGCTGGATAAGCAGGACATCAAAGAATATCGGCAAACTTTTGAAGAACTCATAGAGTATCTTCAAATCAAAGACTGCATTAAACGCTATCCGAAACAGTTGTCAGGTGGTGAACAGCAAAGAGTGGCACTTTGCCGCGCGCTCATAACAAATCCCGAACTTATTTTTCTTGACGAACCGACGGGTAGTCTTGACGCTAAAATGGGTACGCAGGTTATGGAACTTTTAAAAGACATAAACAAAACTCGTGCCGTCGCTCTTATAATGGTTACGCACTCCGCCGCTCATGCGGAATATGCTTCGAGAAAAATTATGATTAAAGACGGTTTGGTTGAAAAGGAAGACTAAAATAAATACCGACGAAACCTTAAGGCTGACCGAAAAATTAAACCGACGGAAACGTCAACGAATCGGTCAAATTTAGACAAAAAAAGACGAAAAATTTTTAACCGAATTTAGTTTCAAACTCGCTTTGAAACGATATGGCGGCTATACGGCGGCGCGAACGCATGAAAATTATTTTTAAACGTTGTTAATCGCTACGCTATAAAATAAGTTTGCGAATTTATAAAGCCGCTTAAATGCCGTTTGATAAGGAACACAAACTTTTATGTTTAATCTCGCGCTAAAAAACTTAAAAGATAAAATCGGAAAAACGATTGGAATGATTGTCGCAATTATGATTTCAATCGTGGTTTTGTTTTGTATTTTCTCGTTTAACGGTGCGGTCAATGATTCTCTCGTAAAAACGGACAGCGCAGATTCGGGGATCAGCGATATAACTATAACGCCGAAATCGGACGGTGCGAAAATATCTTCGACTGCCGAACTCGAAAACGTCGAGGGTATTTCTTTCGCGGTCGGCACGTTGAATTTTTACGGAGAAGCTAAGGGAGAGTATCTTAGTGTCGTCGGAATGGACAGCGACGACTTTTTAAAACTTAACAAATTCGATATTCTCGAAGGCTCGATTGAAGACTTGCAAGGAAGTCGTGAAAATATCGCCATAAGCGTGGCTATGGCAAAAAACGCCAATGTAAAACTCGGCGACGAACTTGAAATTTCGGTGTTTAACAGAAGCAACAAATTTTACGTTGCCGCAATTTGCGAAAATACGGGCTATTTTGCAAGTGACAGTCCGTATAAAGTTTTAGGTCACAATGCAGGCGGTATGGCAAGACTTATCGGCGTATCGGTCGGCGGAATTTGCAACAGAATTTACGTTAAAGCCGAAAGCGGTTACAGCGTCGATAAACTTATAAAGAACATTAAAGCGGTCGAAACGTATTCAAATATGACGGTGAAGCGATCTCTTGACCTTGAATACGTTGCTCAACAAAGCGAATCGTACAGCGCAACGGTCATTATCGGCGGCGTAGCCGTTGCGGTTTTGCTTGTTGGTGCGCTTGTCGTTTTGCAAACGCTTTCTGCGGAAGAAAAGAGAGTTTTAATTTCAAAACTCACTACGGTCGGCGCAACGAAAAAGCAACTTGTTTCTCTGTTTGCTTTAGAAAACGGATTTGTCGCGCTGGTCGGGTTGATTTTAGGATTGTGCCTTGCGCCGCTAGGTTTGTATCTTTTGCTGAAACTTACGATTTCGTCAGCCGTATTTGGTGTAAACGCATTATATTTGATTTTAAGCGGAATTCTTGTTTTCGCAATTTCGTTCGGAGCAGGTTTTATTCCGTATTTTATGGCGCGCAAAAAGAGTTCGAGAGAAAATTTCATTTTACAAAAAAGTCAAAAGAACGTTGCTACGGTTATTTCGGCGGCGGTTTCGGCTCTGCTGGTGGTTTAAAACTTGCTTGTTATGGCGCTTACGCCTATGCCGACGGTCAGGGGCGTTTTCGGTTTGTTGAACGTCGCTATGATTGCGATATGCGCGTGCCTTATCGCGCCGCTCATTCTGAAAGGAATTTCAAAAGCTCTTAATAGGTCTAAAAATCCTGACGTTTACGTCGCGGCAAAAGGGCTTAAAAATAAGTCTACGAGGAGGGGCGCAAGACTTTTGACGCTCGGCGTCACGGTCGGCGTGCTGCTTACTCTTGCCTGGACAGTCACGAAAGCGGTGTTTTCAAATTTCAAAGACGATTACGCTGACTTGATTTTTGTTACAAATGTATCTTCAACCGCGACTGACTTTGACGATATAAGTGCGGTAAAGGGTGTGGAAAAGGCGAGCAAGGCGTTGTGGTTAAAAGGCGACGCGGAATTTAAGGGACTTAAAAAGTCGGTGAACGTGATTGCCGTTGACGACGTGTTCGATATAATCGATTTCAGGTTTATAACCGACAAAAAAACCTGTTCGGAAAAATTGAACGAAGGTTATTGCCTTATCGATTATGCATACAGCGTACTGCACGGGCTTAACGTGGGCGATAGTGTGAAACTTAAATATGAGGACAAAACCGCCACTTTCACGGTC
>JAQYCY010000005.1:0-10423 GCA_028724485.1 Bacillota bacterium
TATTTAATCAAACTCATATTTTTCGTTGCCTACAGAATAAACGTATTTGCCGTCCACTACTTCGACTTCAATCGTGTTTATATTATTGCCGTCCGTGTAGCTAAGTTTTAATTCCGTTTTGCCGTTTTTAATTTCTCTTTCCAACTTATAGACGTTCGCTACGCCGCCCACCAAACTTTTAATTTCGATTTCTTCTTCGCTCTTATCCGCTTCGTTTTCTTTTTCAACGCTTATTTTCGTTTTTTCAATAAGGTTACCCTCGCTATAGCGACAATATTCGTATGCGCTTTCAACCTCATTACTTTCTTTTTCAATGCAATATTTGACGGTTACAAAATTTTTATCTTTTTCCGATTCTGTCAAATACGTCTTAATGAAAATCTCATTTTCGACTTCGGTTTCATCACCTTCGATTTCGACTTCTTGCTTTCTGTAACCCTCAACAAAATAAGTGTTTTCGCCGTCAACCAGAATGCCGCTAAGCGTCGTTTCGCTAAATCTTTCCGTTTCGTCTTCATCGACCACTTCGCCGGATTTTGTATCGATTTCATTGTAATACAAAATTTTCTCCTCAACGCCGCCTAAGCCGGTTGCTGTGATTTTCACTTTTACGGCATATTCTTCTCTGTCCGACGGAACTACTTCCGACGTAAAGCCGCCGCTTGTGACGTATGCGTCAAACGTCTTAACGTAGGAATTTACTTTTTCGATTTCGTCTGCCGTCAAGCTGTCGGCTTGTGCCGAGGCTTCATGACCGGCCGTTGTCGTTTGGAGCAAACTTCCACCCGTTACTGCCGAAAAGCAATACACGTCAAGCGGATTTACGCTTGCCTTGCCGTTTTTCGGTCCGCCTGGCGAACAAGCCGTAAGAGCGACCACCGATACTATCATTACTACTGCAATTATTAAAGCACTTTTTACAAATTTGTTTTTCATAAAAATCGCCTCCTTTAAGTTGTTTGATAATACAACAACTAAGAAAGCGATTTTTCCAAACTTTTTAAATTTTTTTTGTTTTTATTATTTTTTCTTGCCGTTTTAAGACTTATTTTAGCCTTTTGTTCGTTTACCCTTATTTTTTTGTTTTATTCTCGGTTGCTTCTTATCCTTCACTTTCGGTTTTTACTTGTGGCTTTTAAATTCTGTTTTTTTGACGCTTCTTGATTTAATTAGGTTTTAGTTTATTTTTTTTGCACTTACGTTTGCTTTTAACTTGCATTACGCTCAGATTCAATCGTCAAAATCGAACTCACAATCGTCAAATTTATATTTCGTCCCGTTTTCCGTGAAAATCAATTTGCAGTCCACTGTTTTCACACCGTCGATTTTTACTTCAAGTTCCGCCTCGTCATTCTCGATTTCATAGCTATATTGATACTTCTTGCCGCCCTTAGTTATCTCGATATCCGCCGACTTTTCGGCAGCTTCTATTTCCGTTTCTATAACCGCGGTTTCCGTCAAATCCCCGTTTTCATAGACAGAATACGACAGCGTAACTTCTTTCTCGTCAACTTCTTCTTCGACTTCATAGCTAAGTTTAACGTAGCTATCTCCCTTTTTATCGCCAAAGTATATCTTTGCCTTGTAAGTCGTTTCTACTTTTGACAAACTTTTGACGGTTTTTGCATAGGTTTCGGCATAATAGCTTTTTTCGCCGACTTTCAGCGTACCTTGCATTTCTTCGATGCCGCCGCCGCTTTTATTCCTTTTAAATTCAAAATTGTAGGTGTTTTGTCCGTTTACGATTTTTAATTTATTGCCTCCGTCAAGCGTTATGGTAAAGGAACTGTCAAGATATTTTTCAAGGGATTTTACATATCCGTCCACCTGCTCGACTAAGGCTTTTTTCTCGCTTTCGTCAGCCGCCGCACTTGCCTCTTGATTTAAGCCGTTAAGCACGCTCAACGCCACGACAACGCTTTTGCCGCTGCCTATTTGCATTTGCGTCGGCACGGTAGAACTTTTATCGCCTATATTAGGCACTAAAACTACGCTAAGCACGATTGCCAAAACAACGACAGTCATTATCGGCGCAAGGATAAACTGCCATTTTATTTTTAGTTTTTGCGGTTTTTTATTTAAGCCCAATTCCTCTTTCAAGTTTTCACGAATATCGGGGACAAAGTCGGCTTCTTTTTTCAGTTGTCTTTTTATGTTCATACTTCTTCCTCCTCATATTCTTTTCGTATTTTTTCAAGCGCTTTTTTAATTTTATAATTTATCGTTGAAACAGGCTCGCCTTTTATATTCGCTATTTCCGACTGCTTATATCCGCTAATGACGTTAAGCACGACAAGTTCATATTCTTCGATTGACAAAACCCTTTTAGCCACGTCAAATATGAACGGTATAGGCTCGTCGGCGGTTTTTATCATAGAACTGTTTGCTTCTTCGGCAAAATCGCAGTTTATTGCTCTGCCTTCTTTTTTAATTTTATTGAGAGCGATATTTTTTGTTATCGTTGACACATAGCCTATTGCGTTGCCCGTTGCGTTGTATGACTTTATATTTTTGATAAGAGATATAAACACATCGTGCATAACGTCTTCCGCCAACATTTTGTCGCCCAAAATTCGATACGCCAAAAAATAAACGTACTTGTTTGTCAATTCATACAATTCGTCAAATTTTTCTTCTTTGCCGCTTTGTATTTCAATGAATAAGCGGTTTATTCTTTTGTCCATTTTTCTCCTTGATAATACAACAATTCAAAAGTGCGTTTTTACAACGCCTTTTTATTTTTTGCTAATTATTTTTCGCTTTGCCTTTTGCTACTTATCTTTTTGCTTTCTACTATAGTTTTCTGCGTTTTGTGTTACTTTACTTTTGCTATTTGATTTGTTTTTGCTTATCTTTTTGCCGCTTGGCTTTCTTGCTATGTTCTATTTTAAACTGCTTTATTTCCCACTTAGCTTTTTACTGTTTCGTTTTTTTGTTTATTCTATATTTTGCTTTTCCGTTTGCAAGTCAAATAGTCGAACAAAAAACTTGTTATCCTATTAAAAAAGCCTGCTTTTGCAGACTTAATTAAGACCGAAGGTGGTCGATTTTACCTTGCCTTCCAAAATATCCTTTATCGAGTATTTCGAGTTTGCAATGATGACTTTCGTGCCGTTTTTAAGCGGCTCTTTGATATATTCGAGTTTTGCTTTTGCTCCGTGCGAACCTTGCCTGTTTGAACCGTAGCAATGATTTTGAAGTTCGGTCACGTTGTCGATAAGCTCATAAAGGTCACGCCCCGAAACTCTTTCAATAAGGGAGTTTTCGTCTGAGATGTCGTTGTAAATGCCGTCAAGCGTCGACAAAATAAGAAGCGTTTTGCATTTTACAAGACAAGCAATTTGGCTTGCCGTTTCGTCATTGTCGATACATTCAATCGCCCTGCCGTTTTTTTGCTTGATTTTGACTATTTCCAGCTTGCGGTTTTCTTCACTGCAAACCGCATCGTTATAATTGATAATCGGAATAGCGTTTTGTTTCGGGCAACGAGTCAGCATTGCGGACAGATGACGGCGTTTTTCTTCGTCGTTAAAATGCTGATGCTCGACAAGAATTTGTCTTACGCTGTATCTACTGTCGATAAATTGCCGATAGGTTTGCATAATGACCGATTGTCCTTGCGCCGCGTAATCTGTTTTGTTGTCTTCATCACTGCCTGCAAGCGGTTTGCCGTTACGTTTTACGTAATCCAGCTTGCCGATTTCCGTTGCGCCCGACGTTATCCAAACGTACCCCGGTTTCAATTCGCGTGATAGGCGCGCTATTATATTATAATTTATGTCTTGATATTCACGGTTGATAAGTGCCATCGAACCGATTTTTCCGACAAGTTCAATATCAAAATTTGCCATAAGTACCTCGCAAATTATTATAACATAATATAAAAACTTTGCAAGCTATTTTAAACTCCGCGCAAAAATGTCGGTACGTAGAGTGAGGCTGCTTTTTGCGCTTCCTCGAAAAACTCTTTTGTGTGCGAATTAAAACCTTTGCCGTGGTCAATGTATTGTTGAAGATAAAACGCCTTTTTGCCCTCAAGCGTTTTAGCCGCCGCCACAACGTCGTCTATTGTCAGTTGCGGAATAACCGTCATACGAAATTCATAGTCCACGCCGCTACCGCTGATAATATCGATGCTTTCGGACAAAACTTTTTTGCTCTCTTTTGTTGTAGGCGTCACCAGATGATATTTATCTAACGGCGCTTTGACGTCCATTGCGACGTAATCGATTTTTCCAGTAGGCAAAAGTTTTTTCAGTACGTCAGGACGCTTTCCGTTTGTGTCAAGTTTCACGTCAAGCCCCATTGCCTTGATTTTATCGATAAATTCTTCTAAGTCCTCTTGCAGGGTCGGCTCTCCGCCACTAACCACAACACCGTCCAAAAACAATTTGTTTTTTTCGATTTTTGCCAGAACTTCGTCTTGCTCTAAAAATTCTTTAGTATCCAATATTTGTTCGTTGTGGCAATACCAGCACCGCATATTGCAACCGCCCACAAAAACTATGGCGGCTATATGCGTCGGATAGTCCACAAAAGAGTTTGGTTGAAATCCCGCTATATTCATTGTTCCTCCAAATATTATTCTTCATTTTTAAATTTTAACCCAAATCGTTTGCGCGGCTACTATTATGGCCGCTTGGTTTTATGATTTAGGCTGACTGTTTTTCGTCAAGCTGTTGCCGCAATTATATTTTGGCTCTCTTTGTACGTTTAGTTTTATCTCAAAAAATAAAGGCGAGCTTAACTCGCCTTTACTTTTATTACTTAACGTCTTTTACTTGCTCAGGGCGAATAACGTACTTAACTCTTTCACGATATTCTTCCTTTTTACCTTTGTTGTAGTTTTGAACAGGTCTTAAATATCCGACGACTCTGCTGTAAACTTCTGTATCGGCTCCGCAGTGCGGGCAAGTGAAGTGTTCGCCTGCGATATATCCGTGCGTGTTGCATACGCTGAACGTCGGCGTCATAGAGATATACGGCATCTTTGAAACGGTGAATATCTTCTTGATGAGCTTCTTGCAAACTTCAGGGTCTTCGATACGTTCGCCGAGATAAAGGTGTTGAACCGTTCCGCCCGTATAAAGGAATTGAAGTTCGTCTTGCAACCTGACCGTTTCCATAATGTCATCGGTATATCCGACAGGAAGTTGCGTAGAGTTTGTGTAATATACGTCCTTATCACCTGCTGTGATAATGTTCGGATATTGAGCTTTGTCAAGTCTTGCGAGGCGATAGGTTGTGCCTTCGGCAGGAGTTGCTTCAAGGTTGTAGTTATGCCCTGTTTCCTTTTGGAACTCGACCATAACCTCTCTAAGGTATCTCATAACTTTCAAAGCGAACGCTTGACCTTCGTCGGTTGTGATGTCTTTGCCCATAAAGTTGAGGCAGGCTTCGTTCATACCGACAATGCCGATTGTGTTGAAGTGGTTTGTCCAATATTCGCCCGTTCTTTCTTTAACGCCGCGAAGATAATTTGTTGAATATGGATAAAGTCCTCTTTCGCTTTGCGCCTCGATAATCTTTCTCTTGATTTCAAGCGAGGTTTTGCCGAGCGTTGCCATTTGCTTCAATCTGTCCATAAACTCCGCTTCCGTCTTTGAAAGGTAGCCGATTCTCGGAAGGTTTATCGTTACAACGCCGATTGAACCCGTGAGCGGATTTGAGCCGAACAAGCCGCCGCCACGCTTACGAAGTTCGGAAACGTCAAGACGAAGTCTGCAACACATCGAAACAGCGTCTTCCGGCGAAAGGTCACTGTTGATATAGTTTGCAAAATACGGAATACCGTATTTGCAGGTTATGTTCATAAACGCATTGACGACAGGACTATCCCAATCAAACTCTTTGGTTACGTTGATTGTAGGAATAGGGAAAGTGAAAACTCTGCCCTTTGCGTCACCTTCGAGCATAACGTCACAGAATGCAAGGTTGAACATATCCATTTCCTTTTGGAAATCTTTGTAGGTTTCTTCCTTGTATTCGCCGCCGATAACGACAGGTTGATCTGCAAGCGTTCTCGGAACTTTAATATCAAACGTAAGGTTGCTAAAAGGGCATTGGAAGCCTACTCTCGTCGGCACGTTGATATTAAAAACAAACTCTTGAATACATTGTCTTACTTGTTCGTAAGTCATATTGTCATAGCGAATGAACGGTGCGCAATAGGTATCAATCGAGCTCCACGCTTGTGCGCCTGCCGTTTCGCCTTGCGTTGTAAAGGTACTGTTGACAAGTTGACCTAAAAAACTTCTAAGGTGCTTTGCAGGATTTGATTCGACTTTTCCCGATACGCCGCCAAAGCCATCCGTCAAAAGTTGACGAATATCCCAGCCGGCGCAATACGGACCGAAAAATCCAAGGTCGTGAAGGTGAATAGCTCCGCTTTCGTGCGCCTCTCTGACTTCTTTCGGATATACCTTGTAAAGCCAGTATTTTTTGGTAAAGTGTTCACGGACGTAGTTGTTAAGTCCGTTTACGCTCTTTTGCATATTTGCGTTTTCTTTTACGCCCCAGTCTTTTTCGGCAAGATAGCCTGTGAAAAGCTCGCTCGTTTCGCCGATAAGCGCGTTGATGTTTCTTGCTTCTTGACGTCTTTCACGATAAAGAATGTACGCCTTTGCGGTTTGAGCGTGACCTTCGTTGATAAGGACTTGTTCAACCAAGTCTTGAATATCTTCAACCGAAGGGATTTTGTCGGTAAACTTAGCTTCCGCCGCCTTAACGACAAGGTCGGCAAGCGTTGCCGCCAAGATTTTATCTTTGCCGCCGCATGCTTGCGCCGCTTTAAAGATTGCTTCCGTAATCTTGTCCTTTTCAAAGAACTCGATTCTGCCATCACGTTTCAAGATCTTAATAATCATAGTCTTTTTCTCCTACTGTTAGAATTTGTTCGGTGTTTTACCGAGCAACGTTTGTTTGCGAGACTAATCTAACACAACTATATGTAGTTTGTCAATAGGAAAATGACCACAATATATAGTTTTTTTGTGAAACTTTTTGTAAAACTGTTTCACGAGCAAATATGCTGCATAAACGCCCGAAACTGTCCACATTTTGCATAAAATCACGCATATAGATAAACGATTTAACCATATTCAGCCATTTATTTTTATAAATTTATACGGTTTTTATAAATTTATGCGATTTTTCGCCTTTAAAACCACAAAATATTGTGTTTTCTCTTCCTTTTAGGCAAAATAAAAACACTATATATTGTTCCTGCCACACAATATATAGTGCTTAATATTGCTATTTATTGAAATGTTTTATTTGGGATATTTTCTTTAAAATCGCCAAACATTATAATTCTTATTATAGCTTTTTGCAACTTGCTCACGATTGACAAAACATCGCTTGTTGCTTTTCAAAATTTTCATTATAATTAAATTTCTTCTACTTGATTTTCTTCTTTTCTTGTTTCAACTATTATTATATCGCAACTTTTCAACAAACCGCTTTCTGTAGCTTCGATTTTTACAAATACAACAACTCCGTCATTATTAGAAGCCGCAAATTCGGTCATCACGCTGATATTTCCTTCTTTTGATATATTGCAAGTGACATTCCCGCAAAACCAAGTTACATAAAGATTTTGCACGCCGCTTTGTGACAATCTCCCGTCTATTGCCGCTACTTCTTGTGACGGGTGTCCATACTTTTTATTTGGACGCAACAAAAACTCTGCACCGACTTTTTTAAATTCCTCGCTGACAAACAAAGAATACTCGGAATACTCTCCCTCCGTATCTTGCGTACCGCCTACGCTAATAATAGCATACTCACATTTCACATAATTTAAAAAGTCAATTCCGCTACTATCTTTTCCACCGTGGTGAGCTACTTTCAATATGTCGGCATCAAAACTCTCACCGTTCATTTGTTCAATGAAATTCTTTTCGGAACTCGTCTTTATGTGACTTGCGTTTGCGTCGCCGGTCAAAACTACTTTTCTATTGTTACATTCTATAACTATTATAGGGGAAACATCGTTTATATCGTGTGCTTCTTTAACGTCTATTGCTTTATAGTAGTTATCGTTGCGGCAATACATTGTTATGCGATAACCCTCGCCCTCAATTGTAATTTTGTTTTCAAGATACTTTATATCTGCATTGTTTTTGTCATCTTTACGGGCATTAGTTGCCGCTTTTAAAAAATTGTTATACGCGCTAGATACTTGAAGCGGATAATCTGCGCTTAGATTTATTGAATATTCATTCGAGCGAAGTTTCGGTACATAGATTTTATCGGCATAAGCAAAAATATCCGTCAATATATAATCCAAATCACCGCAGTGGTCGCTATCCGTATGTGTTAGCACAACATAATCGACTAAACTTTTATTATTCTCCGACTTTAACAAGCCTTTTGCTCCAAAAAACTCTTTAAACGCCTTTTTGTTATCATTTCGGTTCTCGCCACCATCTACAATCATTTTCTTGCCGTCGGGCAATTCAATAAAAATGGCGTCGCCTTGTCCGACATTTATAGCAGTTATCGTCAAACTGCCTTTCGATTCGCCTATCGGCGTGCCGTTACTGCCACCGTTACTGCCGCCGCCGTTGTTGTTTGCGCTGTCTTTATCAAAAGTATAATGCCACCACTCGCGGACGGCGTTTTTAAAGTCCGGCTTTGCTAAGTATACAACCACAAACACTATTGCGGCAACCAAAACTATTGCAATTAACGCAAGCGCTATTTTAAGCGCAGTTTTCTTTTTCATTTTTACCCCTGCTACTTTTACGTGTTTTTTTCCTACTTCCACAAGCGGCTTATCGCCATAATTGCCCTTTTCTTCCGTTTTGGTTCTCGACGATCCCTTCTTTTTCGCCGATTTAGTTGACGCAGATTTCATCGACGTCGAACTTTTTGTTTTCGATGAGCCGTTTGCGCTCGATTTACCCGATTTCGTCGTCGAAGTGGTTTTTTTGGTTTCGGATTTATTCTCTGCTCCTTTTGCCATTACGTCCTCCGCTTTTTCTATTGTATTTCAAATTTTTAAAAGGTGACACTACTGTCACCCTTTAATTACTTTTTGAGGTCAAGTACGGCTTGTTTAAACTTGCCCATTGCCTTTATAACGTTTTCACGATCGCCGAAAGCCGTAAGTCTGAAGTAGCCCTCGCCGTGTTCGCCGAAGCCTACCCCCGGAGTGCCTGCAACGCCGTAAGAGAGAAGATAGTCAAAAAATTCCCAAGAACCCATATTGCACGGGCATTTAAACCAGATATACGGTGAATTTTCGCCGCCTATATACCAAATGCCGAGTTCGTCCAAAACTTCCATCATTACTTTTGCATTTCCGAGGTAGTACTTGATATTTTCTCTTGTTTGCTTATATCCTTCTTCCGTAAAAACCGCTTCGCCGCCCTTTTGAATGACGTACGAAACGCCGTTGAATTTTGTCGTTTGACGTCTAAGCCACATTTTGTTAAGTCTTACGCCCTCTCGTTCAAGCTCGTTTGGCACGATTGTGTATCCGAGTCTTGTTCCCGTAAAGCCTGCCGTTTTTGAAAGCGAACAAATCTCGATGGCGCAGGTCTTTGCGCCTTTTATTTCAAAAATCGACGTAGGAAGATTTTTGTCCGTAACAAACGCTTCGTATGCGCTGTCAAACAAAATAATCGCATTTTTTTTGTTTGCATAGTCTACCCACGCTTTAAGTCCTGCCTTGTCGTAAACCGCCCCTGTCGGATTGCACGGCGAACAAATGTAAATTATGTCCGCATCAACGCTATCATCGGGAAGCGGAAGAAAATTGTTTTCAAGATTGCCTTCATAAAACTTGATTTTTCTGCCTGCCATAACGTTCGTGTCAAGATAAACAGGATAAACGATATCGCTCATCAAAACGGTGTTGTCTACGCTGAAAATGTCGAGAATGTTTCCGAGATCGCTCTTTGCTCCGTCCGAAATGAAAATTTCATTAGAGTCAAGAGTTACGCCCTTTCCCTTATAATAATCGACAATTTTATCTCTCAAAAACGCATAGCCCTGTTCGTCGCCATAGCCTTTAAACGTTTCCTTCTTGCCCATTTCGTCCGACGCCTTTTTAAGTGCGTCAACAACGATTTGCGGAAGCGGCAACGTTACGTCGCCGATTGACAAACGAATAATCTCTTTATCGGGATGCTTTTCTTTGTCTTCTCTGATTTTTCTCGCTACCGTGCTGAAAAGATAGCTTTCGTTGATATTTTGATAATTTGAATTTATTTTCATATTAACCTCTTATTCCCACTCGCTCCTGATAAAGAAATCTTAAACAATTCTGTTTAGAAATTTTATCACGAGGTATTGTAGTTATCTGTATTATCCACAACCTATGGACTATACGATTTTTTGTTGCCATATTGTTGCCATTGGACAGTTCGTATTATACATCAAAGCCACAATAAAATCAATGCTTTTGCAAAAATTA
>JAQYCY010000006.1:0-5904 GCA_028724485.1 Bacillota bacterium
ACTAACGTTGCATTGATTTTGGAATTGCTTTCTGCCGTTAAAATTTTAAGCGTTTCGCAAGTCGGGAGTTTCGGAGCTAACGACGCGGCTATAAGCGGAATGGGAAGCGGAGGCTTTTTCGGAATAATGACGCTTTTAGGTCTTTTGACAGACGGCTTCGAGAGTTTTATTCCTGCGTGGGAAGACGAGTTTTCCTTGTCGGCAGAAATAAAAATCGGTGTCAGGCCGATAGATTTGGCGGCTCGATTCTTGCAATTCAAGAAAAAGAAAAAATTGCGTCGCTTTGAAAGCGTAAAACCTTTAAAAAAACTACAAAACAACGTATAGAATTTTATAAAGTCTTCGCTAAACGCCGAGTGCAATCTTGCGCTATCTCATTGTAAAGACAAAAAGCAAGGCGTTAAGAGTGTCGGGTTTTATGCGTACAAATAAACATTAAGTGTTTGGGGAGAAATTATGGATAACATCGAAAATATTATGAACGCAACTTTGTCGCAACTAAAAGGCATTATCGATTCGGACAGCGTTATCGGAACTCCGATTACGTCAGACGACGGAGTGACAATCATTCCGATATCGAAACTTACTTTCGGCTTCGTAACCGGCGGTGGCGAGTACAGCGAAACCGCGCCGAAAACGAAACTTACGTTTCCTTATGCGGGAGCAAGCGGCGGTGGCGTAACGATAAAACCGCTCGGTTTTTTGGTTGTCGGAAAAGACAAGAGTTTTATTACGGTTGACTCTAATTATGAAGAAAGCAAGTGGGTAAATCTTGCAAAGGGAATATTAGACAAATGCAAAAAGGGAGAATAATATGGTCAGTATCATTGCTTACGTTATTCGTATGCTTATTGCCATTATCGGTTAAGATTTTCGGGTCGGGTTGCTTTGCGAAAAAAGTAAATTTGTTTGACGCAAACAAAATCGACAGAGCGTATCAAACTATCGCCACTTCCGCAAGCGAAAACGACGAAGCCGAGTCTTCGGCGGTAAATCGAGAAAGTGGCGCTGTCGTTATTGAAGCGACGACAAAAAGAGTGCTTTATTTAAGCAATAAAGACGTCAAGCTTTTTCCTGCCTCGACAACGAAAATCTTAACGGCTTTGACCGTTTTAAACAACGTTTCGGATATAGACGAGGAAATCGAAATTCCGTCTGTGGCTGTCGGAGTCGAGGGTTCGTCGATTTATCTTAAAAACGGCGACAAACGTACGATAAGGGAACTTTTATACGGTCTTATGCTAAGGAGCGGAAACGATGCCGCCGTGGCTTTGGCTGTAACAACGTCGGGAAGCGTTGAAGATTTCGTTTTAAAGATGAACGAAACGGCAAAACTTCTCGGTGCGGAAAACTCGAACTTTAAAAATCCGCACGGCTTGCACGACGACGAACATTATACTACGGCGTACGACCTTGCTTTGATTACGGCAGCCGCTTTCAAAAACGACACGTTCAAGCAAATTGTAGGAACGAAAAACATTAAGTTCGATGACCGATACTATCAAAACAAAAATAAAATGCTGTGGAATTATGACGGCGCAAACGGTGTAAAAACGGGCTATACGAAGGCGTCGGGCAGATGTTTGGTTTCGTCGGCATTAAGAGACGATATGCAACTAATTTGCGTAGTTTTAAATCATTACGGTATGTGGGAAGACAGCAAAGCGTATATGGAAAGAGCGTTCAAAGAGTATAAAATGCGTCCGCTTTTCGAGCTTGAAAACGAAACGGTAAACGTTTTGAAAGGAAAATCTGATAGCGTAAAAGTTTATGCCGACAGTTTACTTTATCCTATTAGGGACGGCGAAACCTTTGACGTTCAAATCAAAAAGAACGATTTGTCCGCACCGTTTAAAGAAAACACTAAGTGCGGCACAGTCAATGTTTATGACGGCAATCACTTGATTTTTAGCTCGAAATTGTATACTATATGCGGTGTAGAACGTAAATCGATTTTTGACAGAAAATAAAAGATAAGCAAAGTGCTTTGTTTAACGTCGAAATTCGATTGGGACTAAATTTGTATAAGGTGAAAATATGATACGACTCAATAAGTACCTTGCCGACAGCGGCGTTTGTTCTCGCCGAAAAGCCGATGAGCTTATTGCCGAAGGCAGAGTTTTTATAAATGCGAAAAAGGTGACGGAACTCGGCACTATGGTAAACGAGGAAAACGACACTGTAACCGTTGACAAAAAGAAAGTAACTCCCGTAAAGGAGCTTACTTACATAATGTTTAACAAGCCGAAAGGTTGCGTTACGACAGCGAGCGACGACCTCGGCAGAAAAACGGTTTTTGATTTTATCGATTTAAAAAAGCGATTGTTCCCCGTTGGTAGGCTCGATTATGACAGCGAGGGTTTGCTGCTTATGACAAACGACGGAGAACTTACTCAAAAATTGACACATCCGTCAAGCGAAATTCCAAAAGTTTACGTTGTAAAAATCGAAGGCGAAATCGTTGAGAGCGATTTGGCGATAATAAGAAAGGGCGTCACTGTGGACGGCGAAAAATTCGGCAGAGCGAAAGTGAAAGTCACGGGCGTCGAAAACGGTTTGACACGTCTTGAAGTCACGATTTTTGAAGGAAAAAACCGTGAAGTCAGACGTATGTTTTCGGCTGTCGAAAAGAACGTCGTTTTCCTTAAACGCATTGCGGTGGGCAATTTGCGTCTCGGAGGTTTAGGTCGCGGAAAATACCGCTTTTTGAACGATAATGAAATTGCGTATTTAAAATCGCTTTAATTACAATCGGCAATCGATAACGGTTTGTTTATTGTCGGTTTAACGCATCTTAGTTTAAAAAAGGATAGATTATGAAAATTTTACTTACAAACGACGACGGATACAGAGCAAAGGGAATTTTAGAACTTGCAAAAGGCTTGGTGGCAGGCGGACACGAAGTCGTTATCGTTGCGCCCGAAACCGAAAAATCGGGAGCAGGACATTCGATAACGTTTGTAAACGACTTTGTGTACAAATCCCACGATTTAGTTGACGGAGCGAAAGTTTATTCGCTCAACGGTACGCCTATCGATTGCGTGCGGTTCGGATTGTTTGTGATTTATCCCGAGGCAGAAATAGTTTTGTCGGGCATAAACAACGTTCTTAACGTAGGAACCGACTATTTATATTCGGGAACGTCGAATGCGGCAATCGAAGGCACGATTTGCCACAGAAAGTCCATTGCCGTTTCGACGCACGAAAAAGACGGCGATTATGAGTTTTCCGTCAATTTCGTTTTGAAAAATCTCGAAAGACTTTTAAAGTACATAACAAAAGACGTTACTTTAAATATCAACATTCCGTTTAATCATAAAGAAAACAAGGGGATTGCCGTTTGCCCGATCGGAGTCAGAGAATATCACGACAGATATTTGCCGATAGGAAACTCAGGCGAGGGAGAAATTCACCGCTTGTGCGGCGAGTCTATATCGAAACTAAACAGCTCGGATTTTGACGACGTCAGTTTGTCGGACAAGGGCTATATAACGATTACGCCGATAAAAACTTATCAGACTGCCGATAGCGTTCTTAGCGAACTTGAAAAGGAGAAGTTCGAACTATGAAGATAGCTGTCATCGGCGGTGGCGCGTCGGGAATGATGAGTGCGATAACCGCGGCAAAAAACGGCGCGGAAGTCACTTTAATCGAAAAAAACGAAAAGCTCGGTAAAAAAATTTACATTACGGGCAAAGGACGTTGCAACGTTTTGAATTTTTGTTCTCCCGACGAATTTTTAAGTAACGTCGTAAACAACGAAAAGTTTATGTTTTCGGCAATAAACAAATTTTCGCCGTATGACGCGTACGCATTTTTCGATAAATTACTTCCGCTTAAAATCGAACGCGGAAACAGAGTTTTTCCCGAATCCGACAAATCGAACGACGTAAACAAAGCTCTTGAAAGAGAGTTAAAAAATTGCGGAGTGAAAATCGTTTTAAACTGCAACGTCACGGCGATTTGCGGCGAAGAAAACGCCTATATCGTTAAAACCGAAAAGGGCGAGTATTTTGCAGACAGAGTTATCGTTGCGACAGGCGGAAAAAGCTATCCGTCCACGGGTTCTACGGGTGACGGATATAAATTTGCTAAATCGTTCGGCTTAAACGTTGTCGAACCTAAGCCTGCATTGTGCGCGATAATCACAAAGCAGTCCGTGAAGCAAATTGAGGGCATAACGCTTAAAAACGTTGAACTTAGCGCATATAAGGGAGAAAAACGGATAAGGAGCGAGTTCGGCGAAATGCTGTTTACGGCAAACGGCGTTTCGGGACCTATTTCGCTAACTCTTTCGTCATATATAGGTAGGCTTTCGGGAGTTAGATTAAAACTCGATTTTAAACCGTCGTTGAGTGTCGAACAGCTCGATAACAGACTTTTGAGAGAACTTGCCGACGCAAACCGAAAAGTTTTGAAATCGGTCGTAAGATCTTTGCTTCCCGAAAGACTTGTAGCGTACGTTCTAAAAGAATGTAGTTTAAGCGGCGAAAAACCGCTTGCGCAAGTGACGAAGGAAGATAGACAAAAGCTTGTTTCGGTGTTGAAAGGGCTGACTTTCGACGTAAAGGAGCTTGCGCCGTTTGAACAAGCGATTATAACGAGCGGCGGCGTTGACGTAAAATGCCTTACTCCGCAAATGGAATGTAAAGATAAAAAGGGATTGTATTTTGTCGGCGAAACTATTGACGTAGATGCGCTGACGGGCGGATTTAATTTGCAAATCGCTTTTTCGACGGGTTACGTTGCGGGTGTAAAGGCAAGCTCGAAATAACAGGCTTTGCAAACGTTTGACTATAACCGACAAATAATTTATAATCGTTTCAAGCAAAACGACTAAATATTCGTATATGCAGAATTATGCATATAACAATTTTTGTTCGGTTTTAAGCGAAAAGGAGTAAAAATGATAAATATTGCGATAGACGGACCTGCCGGCGCAGGCAAAAGCACGATAGCGAAACTTATTGCCAAAGAAAAGGGATATATTTATCTCGATACGGGCGCTATGTACAGAGCGATTGCCGTTTGGTGCATTAAAGCAGGCGTTGACGTGAACGACGAAAATTCAGTTGCGGAAATTTTAAAAACCGTCGAAATGGATATAAAATACGAAGACGGAGTGCAACACATTATTGTTTGCGGCGTTGACGTAACGGGGCAGCTTCGCGAAAATCACGTAAGCAAAGCGGCAAGCGACGTTTCAAAGCACCCTTGCGTGCGTATAAAAATGGTTGAACTTCAAAGAGAGTTTGCAAAGTCGCACGACGTTGTTTTGGACGGAAGAGATATAGGTACGTTTGTTTTGCCTGATACGCCTTATAAATTCTTTTTGACAGCCACGCCTGAAGAGCGCGCGAAACGTCGTGTTCTCGACCTTAAAAATATGGGGCAGTCTGCGGAATTCGATAAGATTTTGGAGGAAATCAAACAGCGCGATTACAACGATTCGCATCGTGAATTTGCGCCGTTAAAACAAGCGGACGACGCTGTTTTAATCGACAGCTCGAATATGTCGATAGACGAAGTGGCAAACTTCATCATCGAAAGAATCAAGTAGAATTTTAGTTTAGAATTTTAGTTAAATTCAATAAGTTAAAAACGTAGTCGGCAATTTCAATTCGGATAAAGTCGATTGCGTAGCTTAGCAAAAACTAATAATAATAGCTAAGTTAAAAGGAGACAAAATGTTTTTTTATAGATGTATGCGCTTTTTCTTTGCTCCGATTACCTTTATTTATCCTACTAAGGTAGTCAACAAAGAAAATTTTAATAAAGTCGAAGGCGCGGTTTGCATTTGCAACCATTATGCCGTTCCCGATACGCTTATTCCTGCCGTTAAGCTCTACAAAAAAGAATTGCACGTTTTGGCTAAGGCGGAAGCGTTCAAAAGCAAGATAGGCG
>JAQYCY010000007.1:0-3633 GCA_028724485.1 Bacillota bacterium
CTACTTTTTCTTTGCTTCAAGTTTCTTTAAAGCGGCTTTTGCCTCTTTGTGTCCGCCTTCTATTGCCTTTTCAAACCACGCTTTTGCTTCTTTCAAATTCTTTTCGGTGCCGATAGCGTCACGGCAACAAAGTCCCAAACGATAGCACGCATTATAGCTGTTGTGCGACGCAAGTTCGTACCACTTATACGCCGTTTCGCCGTTCTTTTTTACGCCCAAGCCCCTTTCAAAAAGAGTTCCCATTGCGCATTGCGCTTCTGCGTTGCGTTGTTCGGCTGCCTTGTAATAAAAATTTGCCGCCTTTTTATAATCGACTTTAACGCCTGCGCCGTTTTCGTAAGCAATGCCCAATTTGTAAAATGCAAGCGGATTTTTTTGCTTGACAAACTCGTTATATATTGCAATCGCTTTCTTTTCGTCCTTGTCAACGCCCTTGCCAGACATTAAGCAATCTGCCAGAGCAAGTTTTGCAAAAGCCGTGCCATAGTCGCCGTCAACGGGCGGATTTTTTTCGGACGCTTTTTTAAACCATTCATAAGCCGCTTCGTCGTTGCGAGATACGCCTTGGCCGATTTGATAATAAACCGCAAGTTTACATTGAGCGGCTGCGTCGCCGCTTGTCGCCGCCTTTTCCATCCATTTTGCGGCATTTGCATAGCTTTTTTTCACGCCTATTCCGCTGTCGTAACAATTTGCCAAATGATATTCCGCATTGTGATTGCCCTGCAATGCGGACTTTTCATACCACAAAAAAGCCTTTTCCATATCTTCGGAAACGCCATTGCCGAGCCTGTAACAATTTGCAAGTTGCAGTTGCGCTTCGGCATTTCCTCTTTCCGCCGCTTTTGTAAAAAATTCGGCGGCTTGCTTTAAGTTTGCGCCGACGCCGTTGCCCGTCAAATACATTGTTCCGAGTTGAATTTGCGCGTCGGTCACGCCCTTGTTTGCCGCAAGCGTATAATAAGTAAGCGCAGTGTTAAGATTTTTTTTCACGCCAAATCCGCACGAATAAAACTTGGCAAGCGCAAATTCCGCTTCGCCGTCGTCCTGTTTTGAAGACTGCTCATAAAACGCAACGGAGAGTTTTGGATTTTTTTTGACTATATCGCCGATTGCGTAGCTTTCGCCGAGTTTTTTAAGAGCTTCCGAAAGTCCGAGTTTTGCGGCTTTTTCATACAATTCGACCGCTTGCTTAACGTTCTTTTTGACGCCGTTTCCGTTTTCATAGCATAAGCCAAGCATATAATCGGCTACCGCATAGCCTTCACTTGCCGCCTCGCTAAAAATTTGAAATGCCTTGCCGTCGTCTTTTTCAACGCCATAACCGTCAAGGTAAAACTTGCCGAGCATAGTTTTAAAACGAACGTCGTCGCTTTTTGAACTCAAAATTTTTGCTATTTGCGCAGGTTTGACGTCGTTTGATTGTCTGACGACAAAGCGACAATACGCATAGGCAAAATCGTCCGACTTACCCTTGCTTTTTTCAAGTTCGGTTGCAATTTTATCAATATCGTCACCGTAATAGTCGACTACAACGTGCCCCTCATCGCATAATTCCAAATATTCCTTAGCGTCTTCCGCCGCTTTACTTTCATATATAAAATCCATTTTTAATTCCTTTAAATTTTTTGTAGTTTTGTTAAATATTCTTTATTAAATATATGATAACATATTTCTTTAAAAAAATAAATAGGCAATTTGCAAAACGTGAATATTTACAATAGGTTTGTTAAAAGTTGATAAGTCTATTGCCCGATAAAAGCAAAAACCCCGCAATTTGTAGGTTTGTCAATGCGACAAGCCTATTTTTATTTTTTCAAGGAGGTATCCACAATGACGGAAAGCACGAACAACGCAATCACATTTTAACACTGAAAAACAAGCGATATAAAACAAACAATTTATATAATAAATTCGCAAAAGGACAATTTTTATTTCAATATTCAAATAAGCGAAAGTTTTTATTATAAAAACGAGTCCAAGTTTGGACGCGCTTTTATATATAATTTTAACAAAAAGTTTAATTTAATCAAATCATTCTTTGATATTATCAAATATCCGTATAGTCACGATATAAAAAACTTTTTATGTAATTTTCCGTCTTTTTGATAATAATATATGTAACGATTGATTTGCTCATCGTAAACAGCTTCAGATATATCGAGTATTTCTTCTTCTACGGTAGCATTTTTATAATATGTTATAATGCGAAAAGTATCATATGGCATACGCGCACTTGTTGCTTTACATTCAATATCGATAACACCGCTATCTGTAGATTTATACAAATAAAATACCATTCGTTGTTGTAACGCCTGCCCGTCATATTCCACTTGAACCGTTACGTCGCACAATTTACATCCGTTTTTTGTTTTGTAAATTCTCTCAACATTAACTCTAAGTGCATTATTATCATCAACTGTTTGCCAATCTATTCTATATTCCAAATTTTTCAAAATCTCGGATTCTATTGCCTCATTATTTTCCGCTATACTGTCCATACAAAGACTGTTATATCCAATGCTCCACCCGTTACGGTAAAAATATCTATAATCGTAGCGGACGACATCAGGTTTAAATATTACATCAAACTTTGGTGTAGAAACCGGAGTTTTTTTAGATTTTCTATAGCTATCTATATCATTTTCCGTTTCATAAACAACTACATCAATTTTTTGCTTATAATTACCTATCTCAAGGGTTATTTTTTGTACTCCTTTTTGATTCGTCTCAATTTTATCAATTATCAATTTTCTGATTTGCTCGCTATTTAATTCAATGGTCCACTGTTGACCTTTTGCTCGTAATAAGATTTTGGCTACATAATTGTAGGCAGGCGCTTCGCTACCCAATTCCCAAAAAATCGAATCATTATCCTCTCCATACTCGCTTATGTTTATATTTACTATATTGTCGCTTTTGTTTTTTAGCCAATCAAAAATTAAATCTGCGTCAATAACTTCATATTCTATCTCAATATCTTTAACTTTTGCAGATTTTATACCCACTAATGATGTATCAAACGGCTTTTGCATATCAGCTAAAACAAACTCCTCTAGATTTAACGTTGCATCTGAATAATAAATAGTCTCACCAAAAACTTGCGAAGATATATCCTCATTTTTTAAAAATACTCTTTTAAAATAATTCGACTGATAACCAATTATTTCATGTTTATCATTTATAAAATCTTTTTTTAAAGCAGGAAACCTACCATAAAATAGAATTGGTCCTTTATCACTTACTGTATAGAACAGATCGTCAAAATCAAAAGTGCCACGGTACTCGTTTATAGCTTCCCCTTGTAGTACATCGTATTGGTTAATATACATATGACATTTTTTTCCTTGAACATTAAATGTAGCAAACAACTCCTTCCCTTCTATTTCATTTGTTTTTAAATAAGGATACAATGCGTACACATATTCGCCATCTAACTCCCCGTTTGAATTTTGCTTATCCGCTCCAATGCTTTTACGGTCACAAGCTGCTATTACGCCTATTGTAAGCACAGCAAGGACAACACATAATAAAATTAAAATAATCCTTTTGTTCATACTCTCTCTCCTAAAGTTTTTTTCATTATTGCTATAAAAATAAATATTAAAAGCAGAATAGTATGGGGGAAATATA
>JAQYCY010000008.1:0-5504 GCA_028724485.1 Bacillota bacterium
AAGTGGGGAAAAATCAAACTTAAACCGAGAGACGGAATAATGATTATGCCTAAAAATTTCACGCCTGTCGTGCCAGAAGACTAAAAAGTTTAACATGATATCTTAACGCCTGCAAACTTTGCGGGCGTTTTTTTTGCGTAAAGGCAAGAATGGAACTTAACGTTGAACTCATGCAAAAAGTTATAAACGAGCACGAGTAAAAATATTTTTCGTCGCTTTATGGCTGTCGAACTAAAAAACTTGTGCCAAAAGTCAATTTGACGGAGCTTAAAGGCAAATAAAGCGTCAAAGTAGACGTCGCTTAGATGCCGGAGGGGAAATAGCCACCTAAAAACTTATGCTTTTCTTGTCGTAAATTGTAAAATTAAACTTGAATCGAAACGGAAAACCGCAAAGCATATAATGCAAAGAATAGCAAATAAAAAAGCGAATTCGGTTTAACCGATAAGTCGTTCGGTTTTAATTAAAAGATATTAAATTGTATATTGACACTAATATGGCCATATGATAGAATTTTTTCATAAATCATTTTTGCGTTAAAAAAGGAGAGAAATGAGAAAAAATTTTTTATTACTACTTGTAGTGGCGGTTTTAATTGTTTCGCTGTTAGCTTTTGTTGCGTGCGACAAAGCAAACGATTCTGATAATAGAGGCGTAAGCGGTGAGGAAACAAGCAAAGATAATAACGGCGAAAACGTCGGAGAAGGCGGTACGGGCAGCGGCGAAGAAACGGAGACGAAGTTTGAAATTCTCGCCGATGGAAAGTATGACGGCGTGAACGTAAAAGGCGGCAGAGTCATTTCTTATTCCGGCTCGGCGGCAGACCTTACGATTCCTACGGGGGTGACCGCAATCGGCGATATGGCATTTTATGGCAATAGCACTTTGACAAGCGTCGTTATTCCTAAAGGCGTTAAGGCTATCGAAGCACGTGCGTTTTTAAGTTGCCCGAATCTTGCAAGCGTTGTAATTCCCGACGGCGTTGAAAGTATCGGACAAAACGCTTTCAGCGACTGTGCCGAATTAGTCAGCGTAACTATCCCTGACAGCGTAGTGGCATTGGACACAGCTTTTTCCGATTGCGGAAAATTGAGTTACACCGAATATGAAAACGGTAAATATTTAGGCAATCACTTGATTGACGCCATCGACAGTTCGGCAACGAGTTTTACGGTGAAAGCGGGGACAATTACCGTTGCGGGAAGTGCGTTCGATTATTTTTCCGAATTGACTACGGTAAGTCTCCCTGACGGGTTAAAAGGCATAGGCGTATGTGCGTTTGAATATTGCGAAAAGCTCGAGTCGATAGCATTGCCGTCAACCGTAAAATTCATAGGACAAAATGCATTTGAAAGATGTTCCGCTTTAATTAGCGTAAACATTCCTGACGGAGTAGAAGCGATAGGCAGGGATACGTTTAACGGTTGCACAAGTTTGCAGTCGATAACGATTCCCGACAGCGTAGTTTCGATAGGCAGGGATGCGTTTAACAGCTGCAGCAATTTAATGAACGTTGTTATTCCTATAAGCGTTAAGACGATAGGCAAATATGCGTTTATCGGTTGTGACAACTTGACGATTTATGCCGAAGCAGCAGAGAAGCCAAGCGGTTGGGATGTCAACTGGAATTATAGCGGTCGTCCCGTAAATTGGGGATATACCGATTAATTTAAGCGAACGGAGGCACTAAAATGAAGAGAAATTTAGTTATAGTTTTAATTGTGTTGTTAGCGCTTATCCTTACGGTCTTTACGGCATGCGATAAAGACGTAAAGGGCGAAGAGCAAAACAACGTTGACGGCGGTACCGCATTTGAAGTATTGCCGGACGGTATTTATGACGGCATCGAAGTATCCGACGGAAAAGTCTGCTCGTATTCCGGAACTGCAACCGACGTAGTAATTCCGAAGGGAGTGACGGGCATTGAAAGCAACGTGTTTTCAGATACGGACGTTACAAGCGTAGTAATTCCCGACGGCGTAACGTACGTCGGTAAATTCGGAACCTGTAAATCGTTACGCAGCGTAACTATCCCTGACAGCGTCACTAATATAGCTCAAAACGCTTTTATCGGTTGCAACGTTTTAGAATTCGCCGAGTATGAAAACGGAAAATATATAAACAACCATTTAATAAGCGTAATTGATAAATCGGCAACGAGGTTTAAGATAAAAGACGGCACGATGAGCATTGCCGGCGGAGTATTTAGCGGCTGTGAAAACTTAACAAGCCTTGAAATTCCCGACGGCGTAAAGGGTATAGGCAGTCGTGTTTTTGAAAATTGTACCGCTCTTGAAACGGTACGTATTCCTGAAACCACAATCAAAATAGGAAATTATACGTTTGACGGCTGTACAAGTTTGAAGAGCGTCAATCTCCCTGAAGGGATAACGGTGATAGGAACAAGAATGTTTGCACTTTGCGAGAATCTTGAATCTATAACAATTCCCGATACCGTTACGGGAATTTATGATTTAGCGTTTTTAGAATGTAGAAAGTTAACGAGCGTTCGTATTCCCGACAGCGTAAATACAATTTCCGCAAGAGCGTTTTTAAGATGCAGCGGTCTTGAAGAAGTACAATTCGGAAAGGGCGTTGAATACGTCGGCGAGGAAGCGTTTATGAATTGTGCCTTATTAACTTCGGTAAAGATAGGGGAAAGCGTAAGGGGAATAGGAAAATACGCATTCCGTTATTGCTACGGCTTAGAAAGGATAGAGATTCCCGTCAGTGTAACTACAATAAACAGTAATGCGTTTGAAGCATGTAACAATCTGACGATTTATGCCGAAGCGACAGAGCAGCCAAGCGGTTGGGACGTTAACTGGAATTATAGCGGCTGCCCCGTAAATTGGGGATATAAAGGCGAATGACGTATCCGAACGAATATTAAAACGACCATATGTAAATGATTTTGTTAATAAATATATAAATGATTTTATTAATAAATATAAAAATGAATTATTAAATGAATTTATAAAAAAGTAAATGAATTTATAAAAAATGCGGTTAAAAACTAATATGCAAAAAACGCGTCTGAATTTTCGGGTGCGTTTTTTATTTGCAGTTTGGAATGAAGACGTTATAAACGGTTTAATTGTCGAAAACGGTTGAAATTCCACTGGCGATTTTTATTGCAAAATTCATTTGTGCGATAATTGTCGTTAGAATAGGAAGGCAGTTTTTCAACGCAAAAATAATGACGAATTATGACAACGTTTATGATAGCAGGAAAAATTAAGGGGAAAATAGTCGATTCTATCGGGTGAAAAACGGCGAAAAAGAGCAAAAGACCGTACGAAAAAAAAGTAAAAAATAATTTCGAATTTGTCGTAATTTTGTTTGACAATCTTTTAAAAATTTATTATTATAGGTAAGCCTTGTATAGCAACAAGGGATATTTCTGCGTTCAAAACGCTAAAAAAGCTGTGAAAATGCGCAAAAAATACGGGAAAATCGAACGGTTTTCCAATAAAAAAGCGCGCGACACACACGGCATAGTGTATGAGAATGCAAAAATCTCTCGGCTTAGGCTCAAAAATAAATACACACACTAAGTGTATACCAATAAACAGGAGGCTATTATGGCTGGACAAAAAATCAGAATCAAGTTGAAGGCGTATGACCACGATCTTATCGATTTATCGGCAGAAAAAATCGTCGAAACGGTTAAAAAGACGGGCACTAAGGTTTCAGGACCTATTCCGCTTCCTACCGAAAAAGAAATCATCACGATTCTTCGCGCTACGCACAAATACAAGGATTCGAGAGAGCAATTTGAACTTAGAACACACAAGCGTTTGATTGATATATTCAATCCTACGGCAAAGACGGTTGATTCGCTTATGAAAATCGATTTGCCTGCAGGCGTTGATATTTCTATCAAACTTTAATAGAGAGTTAAGGAGGGTGAACTTTATATTATGAATAAAGCAATCATCGGAAAGAAAATCGGTATGAGCCAAATCTTCTCTAATGACGGAAAAGTTATTCCTGTAACCGTCGTAGAAGCGGGTCCATGCCCAATCGTGCAAAAAAAGACAGTAGCAAACGACGGATACGACGCTCTTCAAGTTGCGTTCGGCGAAGTCAAGATAGCAAGAGTCAACAAACCGCAACAAGGACATTTCAAGAAAGCTAACGTTGAACCTAAGCGTTATTTGAGAGAACTCAGACTTAAAGACTGTTCGGCATACGAAGTAGGTCAAGTCATCACCGCAGACGTCTTCCAAGAAGGCGACCACGTTGACGTTTCGGGTACTTCGAAAGGTCACGGATTCAGCGGCGTTATCCAAAGATGGAATCAACATCGCGGACCTATGGCTCACGGCTCGGGTTATCACAGAGGCGTCGGCTCTATGTCGGCTTGCTCGGACCCGTCGAGAGTTTTCAAGAACAAGCATATGCCGGGTCAATGGGGCGGCGAAAAGGTTACCGTTCAAAACCTTGCCGTTGCAAAAGTCGACGCAGCAAGAAACGTTCTCCTTATAAAGGGAGCAATACCCGGTCCTAAGGGCGGCTTAGTCGTCATCAAGGAATCCCTTAAAGGCTAATGGAGGTTAATATGCAACTTAATGTTAAGGATATGAACGGTAAAGAAGTCGGACAAATCAAACTTGACGACGCCGTATTTAATAAAGAATATAAAGAGGCTTTGATTCACCAAGTAGTCGTAGCGCAACTTGCAAATCGCAGACAAGGCACTCACTCGGCTTTGACCAGACGTGAAGTCGCCGGCGGTGGTATCAAACCTTTCCGCCAAAAGGGAACGGGTAGAGCTCGTCAAGGTTCGAGCCGCTCGCCGCAACACGTAGGTGGCGGTATCGTCTTTGCTAAGAAGCCTCGCGATTTCTCGCAAAAGGTCAACAAGACGATGAAGAAAGCAGCATTCCTTTCGGCAATTTCGGAAAAGATTCGTCAAAGCGAAGTTACGGTTTTGGATAAACTTGCTCTTAAAGAAGCAAAGACGAAACTCTTCCAAAACGTCATCGACGCATTGAAACTCGAAGGTAAAGTTATTTTCGTAACGGAAGGCTATGATGAAACCTTGATTCGTGCAATCAGAAACATTCCTGACGCACAAGTTCAGGAGGCAAGAACGCTTAGCGTATACGACATCGTAGCAAACCGCAACCTTGTCTTTACTAAGAGCGCTATCGAACAAGTCGAGGAGGCAAACAAATAATGAACGCATACGATATTATTTTAAAGCCTATCTTGTCTGAAAAGAGCTTCGACGGCATTTCGGATAAGAGATACACTTTTGAAGTTGCCAAATCGGCAAGCAAGACGGACATCAAAAACGCCGTCGAGCAAATCTTCAAAGTTAAGGTAGAAAAGGTTAATACAGTAAACTATGACGGCAAAATCAAAAGAATGGGTCGTCACGAAGGAAGAACAGCTTCTTACAAGAAAGCAATTGTTCAACTCACGAAAGAGTCAAAGGCAATTGAATTCTTCGAGAGCTTGTCATAAGGAGGCATCAAATGGCTATCAAGAAATAT
>JAQYCY010000009.1:0-21569 GCA_028724485.1 Bacillota bacterium
GTTGGCGGTAATTACAATATCTATATCAATAGAAAAACCTATGTCGTGCGGATGGAACTTATTAATCCCGATACGGCTACTTATGGTTGTGTGTATTACGACGGCACGGAGTTTATTATGCTACAGCCTTACGAAACTGACGTTCCTTACATATTCCACTATCAAATAACGGTAGATAAATATGATAATTTACCCGACTTCCACTCTGCAAATTATAGAACTTATGACTTAATAGTTGTGGATACGACAAACGTTTTGATGGGTAGCGGAAGCAACCATTATTTTAAGAATTCGGGAACTTACAACTTGACTATCAACCTAAAGACCTTTGAAATTACTGTTGAATTATTACCCGAATAAAAACATATGGTAGCAGAGGGAAGGGCATAATGACGTTTTCAAAAAATACTTTTTGTCCCACACACATACCTTAAAAACGAGATTTAGTCCCACACATACATAAAGACAAACAACCTATGACTACATAGGTTGTTTTTTCTTAGGTTTCATTTAAATATTCTACATTTGAGTAAATTCAAACTAGTCGACGTTTAATTAATTTAAGTTAAACTTATTTGTTTTTATATCAGTTCGCCATAATAAAACAGTTCGCCATAATAAAACAAAAGGTATAACAATAATAAGTCGGCGGCGGTTTTGGTTATTCTTTCTCTTTGTCCTTTTCCTTATCGCTTTCGACAGCGGCAATAATGACTTTGACTTCGAGTACTCGGCGTTGCGTAAGTCGGCTGACCGTTATAGTAAGGTTTTTATATTCAACAGTCTGGGCCTTTTTCGGAATATCACCAATTTGGTCAATCAACCAGCCGCTGACCGTTTGCGAATCGAAGTCTTCCGCATCGTCCTTATCAAGTCCGAAAGTTTCAAAAAACTCGTCAAGCGGCGCTCTGCCGTCTACCATATAAGTGTTATCGTCGATTTTATCGAAGTAATTTATGACCTCGTCGTGTTCGTCCCAAATTTCCCCGACAAGCTCTTCTAAAATATCTTCGAGCGTGACTATGCCGAGAGTTCCGCCGTATTCATCGGCGACGACAGCCATATGGACTTTTTGACGTTGCATACTTTTAAGCAAAGTAGCTATTTTCATATGCGCAGTTGCAACCGCAACAGGCGTAATATAATTCTTTATGCTTGTTTCGCCCTTTTCGAGAGCGATGTAAAAATCTATGTTGTGAATCATTCCGACTATGCTGTCGATAGTTCCCTTATAAACAGGCATACGAGAGAATTTGTTTTCCAAAAACAGCGTCTTGATTTTTTCCATGTCCATATCGAGCGACACGGCAACGATGCTTACTCTCGGAACGAGTATGTCTTCTACTTCCGCTTCGTCGAATTCTATCGCGCTTGAAATGAGTTCACGCTCCTGCATATCGAGCGCGCCGTCTTCTTGCGCTTCCTCAACGATAGACAAAAGTTCCTCGTCTGTTATTACGTCCTTTTTAGGTTTGAACATCTTTTTAAGCACGAATTTCAAACCCGAAAAGATAATAGTTATCGGAAAGAGTATAACCATTATTACTTTTATAGGATAGCCTGCAATCATGGCAATTTTTTCCGAATTTTCTTTTGCAATCATCTTCGGCGTTATTTCGCCAAAGGTCAAAACTATCACGGTAGAAACCGCAACCGAAACGACGCCGCTTACGGCAGCGCTTGAAATAACCGTTTCAAAAATGTTGTTGAACAATACGGAAAGCGTAATGTTGACAAGATTGTTTCCGACCAAAATTGCCGAAAGCAATTTGTCGAATTTATCCAAAAGCGACAATGCGTTTTTTGCCGATCGGTTTCCGTCCGCCGCCTTGACTTTCAGTTTGGTACGATTGGCCGAACTGAAAGCTGTTTCCGTTGCGGAGAAAAATGCGGAAAACGCTACTAAAATTACTATAAAAACAGATGAAAGTATAAGTTTACTGTCGGGGTCCATATTACTCCTCAAACAAATCTTTTTAAACATTATAGCATCGATAGGTAAAGTTGTAAACATAAAAGATTAAATTATAATGTAACGACCGTAAGGCGCAGTAGGCTAATGGCATATTTGAATATTGTCGGATTTAGTTGCGCATCGATTTTCTTGTCTATTTTCTTGTCGGTTTTAGGCGCAGTTTGTTGCTAAATGATTTTAATTGTTATAAACAAATTCCGCAGTTTGTAACGTTTTTCACATTATCGTCGTTTTTTGTCATAAGCGTTAAGCCGTTCATTTATCAAGACATTTTCTTATCGCTCTTTTAACGTGCACGTCGTTGCTTTGCCGAAACTATAAAAAACATTCATAATCGAACAAATATCATAGTTAAAACAGAACAAAATAAAAAAAGATATGCTATTATATCTTACGAAAAATGGATAAAAAACTGACTTTCTTAGACGGTTTAAAGCACGGACTTCCCGTTTGCTTTGCCTATATCGCCGTGTCGTTCACGTTCGGACTCGTCGCCACTCAAAACGGACTGCCCGTTTGGCTTGCGACGGTCATTTCGGCAACCAATCTTACGTCGGCAGGTCAGTTTGCAGGTGTCGAACTTATTATATCTATGGCGAGTTACGTCGAAATTGCGCTTGCGGTTTTTGTCATAAACGCCAGATATATGCTTATGAGCCTTAGCCTTTCGCAACAGCTTTCAAGCGACGTTAAAGGGTTTAAGCGATTTATTATGAGTCTTTTCGTGACGGACGAAATTTTTGCCATCGCGTCCACGGCAAAAGAGCGGCTTAACTTTGCGTATTTTATGGGACTTTCGACGACGCCGTATTTCGGCTGGGTAATCGGCACGCTGTCCGGCGGCCTTATAAGGGGTGTTTTGCCGCCTGCGCTTTCAGCGGCTATGGGCATCGCGCTTTATTGTATGTTTATAGCAATTATAATTCCGCCGGCAAAAAAATCAAAGCCGATTTTACTTTGCGTGTCGCTCGGGGCAATTTTGTCCTGCCTTATGACTTACGGCTTGCCTAATCTTTCTATGGGCTTTTCGATTGTAATTTCGTCTTGCATTGCGGCGTTCACGACTGCCGTATTGTTCCCTATTCATAAAACAGAAAACCGTGATTTAAACGACGTCGATATTCTGCCGCCGAACGGAGGCGATTATGAATAACTTCGTCTATGTTTTCATATCCGAATATGCGCATAAGAGCAAAAGAAGCATTATGTCAAAAGGAGGCAATTTGTGATATATCAAATCGTTTCCGCAATCATAATGGCGCTCGCCACGCTTATTCCGAGAATGGTTCCGCTTGTTTTTTGTCGCAAAAAAATCAAGTCTAATCTTATTCGGTCGTTTTTGTTCTATATGCCGTACGCCGTGCTGTCGGCGCTTACGTTCCCTGCCATTTTGTCGTCTACGGGCAACGTTTGGACCGCCACTATCGGAACGGCGTTCGCTCTTGTTATGAGTTATTTCAGAATCAATCTTGCAATAGTCGCGGTCGTATGTTCCGCTGTGGTTTTCGGCTTCAGCTTTGTGTTTTAACGCTTTCCGAAGTTTTCAAACTATTCTTTAAAGCGCTTAATCAATCGTAATTATAATGCCCGATTTATCGATTATTAAAGTTTTATATCCATATCGGCAATTTTCTTTTTCGACAATAAGTCCACAATGCCGACAAACAAAAACACCGAAAATGCCGTTATAAAATCATAACAACTGATTAAATATAGCTTTGTATTTATTAACGCTTCAAATGCTTATCGCATTTCATTGAAAACTTTTGACTTTCTTAGTTAAAATTAACACCTTAAATGCTGTTTAGTCTAGCAATTTACTGCTCGATATTTTATTGAAATTTCAATGCTCTTAGCATTTAATGGTATCCTGAAGAAAATATCGCTCGACGAAATATTGCATTTGACCGTGTAAACTAAGCAATCAAATATTATGCAATCTAATATTAAGCAATCTAATATCTTTAATAGAGCAGCCGACAATGCTATTAAAAACTCCGTTCCGCCTTTCTTTATGGCTACTTTTCGTTACTTTATTATATTATATTTTTTATTACGACATCAAAATTTTATTGCCCAATTATGCCGATTGTGCTAAACTTGCGATAGGAGGCAAAAATAATGATTAAACATATCGTTTGTTTTAAACTCAAAGATAAAACGGAAGAAATCGTTCAAACCGCAATGGAAACCCTTCTTTCGATGAACGGCAACGTCCCTACCGCAAAAAAGGTTGAAGTCCACCGCGATTTTCTTGAAAGTCCGCGCAGCTATGACATAATGCTTGAAGTCACACTGGACGGCAAAGAATTTTTGGACGAATATCAAAATGACGGCTATCATTGCTCGGTCGTAAAAGAACTTATGCACCGCATAGCCGAGAAAAGCATTTCAATCGATTACGAATTTTAAAAGGAGAATTTAATATGGGAAAAAAAAGTTCTACAAACAAACTTGCATTCTTCACGCTTTGCCTTATCGCAATCGTGTACTTGGTGGCGATGATTCTTCACCTTGTCGAAGTAAGCTCGCTTGCCGTTACGATTCTTCAAAATGTCGGCGCAATTTTGTTGCTCATCATTTGCGGAATATGCGGCTGGAATTACGTGGCAAGCAAAGCAACAGTATACAAAGTCTTGTATATAGTTGTAATTCTTGTTATTCTTGTAGCAATAGTCATTCCGATGTGCTTGTAATTGCGACCGCTATTAGCCTTAATGTTTAAGTCTAAATAGCTTAACGCATTCAAGTTTATAGCGTTTTAAATAGCTGTTACCCCAAATTCTGTAAATGACGATGTGAACAACTATCTATAGAAATTTAAAAGCAGCTCTTAGAAATATTAAGCAAACGTAATTAAAACGGTAACGGCATTAAGCGGCGTTTAAATTTAATTGCTCACACTTAAAATCTAATTGTACTTTAACTTAACGCTTAAACTTTAATGTATTTAGATTTAAACATCGGCTACTGCAAAGTGGCGTAGCTGCAAGAAAAATCAAAGCATAAAAAAAGAACCTTAACGGTTCTTTTTTTATGTCTTATGAAAGTTAAATCAATTTCAAAACGCACATTTCGGCAGCGTCACCACGTCTTTCACCGAGTCTGAACATTTGGGTGTAGCCACCGCCTTGTCCGAGTTCATCGCGTCTTGCAGCATACTTAGGAGCATGTTCGTTGAACATTTTTTCAACAAGCGGATGCTTGATGTCCTTCGTACGAGCTTTGAAGTTTGCCTTGCTCTCTTTGTCTGATTTGACTTCTTGCAAATCTCTAAGGTTTGCCATAAGTTTACGACGAGCGGCAAGCTTTTTAGGTCCGTCGTTTGTGAATTCCTTCTTGACGGTTTCGCCCTTTGCGTTCTTAACTTGTTTTGTAACTTTTACAGTATCTTCATAGCTGTTGATAGCAACGGTGATGAGTTTTTCCGCTATTGATTTAACTGCCTTTGCGCGGTCAACAGTTGTTTCGATTTGTCCATACCAGAGAAGCTCTGAGACTTGATTTTTAAGCAAAGCCATTCTTTGGTCAGATCTTTTACCTAATTTCTTTGGCATATCTTACCTCCTAATCTTCTTGAGCTCTGAGTCCAAGTCCTAAGTCTTCCAACTTCTTGATGACTTCTTCGAGCGACTTTCTGCCAAGATTTCTAACCTTCAACATATCGTCTTCCGAACGCTTTGTAAGGTCTTCAACGGTGTGAATACCTGCGCGTTTCAAACAGTTGTACGAACGTACTGAAAGGTCTAAGTCCTCAACCGACATTTCCAAAACTTTTTGTTGTTTGTCATCGCCTTGCGAAACCAAAATTTCGCAATCGCTCATTGATTCGACAAGTTCTACAAAAAGTTTCAAGTGGTCATTCATAATTTTTGCTGCAAGCGAAATGATTTCCTTTGCAGACGTGGTTCCGTCCGTTTCGACTTCGATTGTAAGTTTGTCGAAATCGATGCTATGCTCGACACGAGTGCTTTCAACCGTGTAGTTCACTTTCAAAACAGGGGTATAGATAGAGTCGATAGGAATATATCCGATTGCCGCTCTAGGGTCCTTGTTTTTAGTTGCAGGAACGTAACCTCTTCCGCTGTCGACAAAGATAGACATCATAATCGAGCCGCCTTCATCGATTGTACAAATGTACATATCAGGGTTCATAATTTCAACGTCGCCGGGAACGTCGATATCGCCGGCTTTGACGACACCTGCCGTTGTCTTTCTGAGCGTCAATTCGATTTTGCCGAGTCTGTCGGTGCTGTTAATTTTAAGACGCAATCCTTTTATATTAAGGATAATATCGGTTACGTCTTCTTTAACGCCTTTGATTGTGGCAAATTCGTGGTCAACGCCTTCGATTTTAATACCGACAGCCGCTGCGCCCGGAAGTGATGACAATAATATTCTCCTAAGGCAGTTACCGAGAGTTGTGCCGAAACCTCTTTCAAGAGGTTCGACAACGAACTTAGCAAAATTCTTGCTTTCGTTCTCTTCGCATACAATCTTAGGTTTCTTGATTTCCATCATATTAAGCCTCCTAAACTAATTATTATTTGGAGTACAACTCGACGATTAAGTGTTCCTTGACGTCAAGGTCGATGTCTGCTCTTTCAGGAAGAGCCAAAACCTTACCTGTCAAAGTTGTGTTGTCATATTCAAGCCAACCCGGAACGCTAGGATTTTTGATTTCCTTTGCAGCCTTCCAAAGCTCTTTGTCTTTCTTAGTTTCTCTGACTGCTACAACGTCGCCTGCCTTAACCAAGATAGATGGAATGTCAACGTTTTTACCGTTAACGGTGAAATGACCGTGATTGACAAGTTGTCTTGCCATATCTCTCGATGCGGCAAATCCCATACGATATACTACGTTGTCAAGTCTTCTTTCAATCAAAATGAGAAGGTTTTCACCGGTGATACCGCGAAGTGAAGCGGCCTTTTCATAATACATAGAAAGTTGCTTTTCGCTAAGACCGTAAAATCTCTTGGTCTTTTGCTTTTCACGAAGTTGAACCGAATATCCCGACGGCTTCTTTCTGCCTTGACCGTGGATACCAGGAGGGGTTTGCTTTTTATCAAACGTACACTTCGGTGAGTTACATTTGTCGCCTTTTAAATAAAGTTTGCAGCCTTCACGTCTGCACAAACGGCAATCTGCGCCTGTATATTTAGCCATTTTCTAATTCCTCCTAATTACAGTCTTCTAGGCTTCGGTGGACGGCAGCCGTTGTGTGGAATCGGCGAAACGTCCTTAATCAAAGATACTTCGAGACCGACGTTTGCAAGTGCTCTGATTGCAGATTCTCTACCTGCGCCCGGACCCTTGACGTAAACTTCGACAACTCTCATACCTTGTTCGTATGCTACTTTAGCTGCGTCTTCGGCAACAACTTGTGCTGCAAACGGGGTCGATTTTCTCGAACCTCTGAGTTTAAGTTTGCCTGCGCTTGACCATGAAACTGCGTTTCCGTTCATATCGGTGATAGTAACGATAGTATTGTTAAATGAAGCGTGGATATGGGCTTGACCCTTCTCCGCAGTTTTGCCTGATGCTCTTTTCTTTACATTTTTTCCAGCCATGTCATCGCTCCTTATTTCTTCTTGCGGCTAACGGTCTTTTTCGGACCCTTTCTCGTGCGCGCATTCTGTTTTGTACTTTGACCTCTAACAGGGAGTCCCTTTCTATGACGGATACCTCTGTATGAGCCGATTTCTTTAAGTTCTTTAATGTTAGTGTCGATTTCTCTTTTCAAGTCACCTTCGACAGTAAGTTGCTTTTCAATGTAGTCACGAAGCAAGCTAACTTGGTTTTCGTCCAAGTCCTTAACACGTACGTCAGGGCTGATGCCTGTTTCGCTCAAAATTTTGTTGGCTGTCGGACGACCGATACCGAAAATGTAGGTAAGTCCGATTTCAACTCTTTTCTCACGTGGTAATTCCACGCCGGCGATTCTTGCCATTTTCTACCTCCAAAAATTTAAAAAATCTATCTGAACAACCAAAGTCCTGTGTTAATTTGGAATGCCACAGGCAGCCGCTTTGGAATATTTACTAATCAGCCTTGACGTTGCTTATGATTTTTGTACTTAGAACAAATAACCATAACTCTGCCGTTACGCTTGATAACTTTGCACTTGTCACACATTGGTTTAACCGATGGTCTAACTTTCATTGTTTTTTCCTCCGACCTAATTAATTTTTAAATCTCCACACAACCCTGCCTTTTGTAAGGTCATAAGGGCTGAGTTCGATGGTGACTTTATCACCTTCTAATACTCTGATATTATTTTGTCTGAGCTTTCCCGATAGATAAGCTATGATGACGTGTCCGTTTGTAAGTTGAACCTTAAACTTGGTTTGAGGCAAAACTTCAATGACTTTGCCTTCTGCTTCAATGACGTCCTCTTTCGACATACAACCTCCGATATTTTAGCCGTCAACTTCTTCGTTATACGGTCTTAACGCACTGCGAAGTTCCGTATCGAAAACTTGCGCATTCTGTTTCAATTTTTCGCTGATTTTGTCAAGCATATCACCCTTAGTTTTAAGATGCTTGACCTTTTTCAGTTTTGGCGATTTAACTCGTCTTAACTTGCCGTCCGCAATCTTAACGTAAGTATCGTCAACGATTTCGACAACTGCATAGTATCGACCGCTGTCACGCCCTTGTTTGGAATATACTACTTGCCCTAACTCCATAAAAACCTCAAAGCGTTAATATCTCTATTCCGTTCGCGGTAAGAGCTACGGTGTTTTCATAGTGCGCAGACGGTTTGCCGTCATTTGTTACGACCGTCCAGCCGTCACGTTTGGTATATACTTTGTACGTTCCGAGATTTATCATCGGCTCTATCGCCAATACCAAACCTTCTTTAAGCTCGATTCCGCTACCGGCTCTGCCATAGTTAGGAACGTTCGGGTCTTCGTGCATATCTTTTCCGATACCGTGCCCCACCAAAACTCTGACTACGGAAAACCCGTTAGATTCGACGTGGCTTTGCACTGCGTGAGATATATCTCCGAGACGATTGCCGATTTTAAATTCGGCTATGCCCTTATAGAAACTCTCTTTGCAAACTTCAACGAGTTTTTTCTTTTCTTCGCTGACACTGCCGATAAGAAACGTTCTCGCCGCATCGCCTTGCCAACCGTCAAGAATTGCTCCGACGTCGACGCTGACGATTTGTCCTTCTTCTATAACTCTATCGCTCGGTATGCCGTGTACGACTTCATCGTCAATCGAGCAACATATCGATGCAGGATATCCGCCGTAATTTAAAAAGGACGGGACGGCATTATGCCTTCTGATGAAATTATCTGCCAGCGTATCAAGCTGTTTCGTCGTCATTCCCGCTTGAATTTTCTCTTCGAGAAATTTAAGTAAGTCACCGACGACTTTTCCCGCTTTTCTCATCTTATCGATTTCAAACGGTGTTTTTAAATAAATCATTTATTGAGCGCCTCTTTAACCGCGTCAAACGTTGCTTCGACCGACGTTGCGTTGATATCTACAAGCACGCCTTCTTTTTCATAAAAGCCGATAAGCGGCGCAGTTTGTTTTTCGTAAACCTCAAGTCTTGCCTTGACGGTTTCCGGTTTATCATCGTCGCGAACAAACATATTCCCACCGCATTTAGGGCAAACTTCGCTGCCTTTCAATGTGTTGACGTGAGAAGTTTCGCCGCAAATGCAGACTCTTCTTCCCGACAATCTTTCGATTATCGTTTCAAAAGGAACGATGATATTTAAAGCTATATCGATTTTCGCAACCTTTGACAATGCCTCGGCTTGCGCAATCGTTCTCGGAAATCCATCTAAGATGTATCCGTTTTGAGCGTCCTTTTCTGCGAGTCTGTCTTTTACAATATCGATGACTACATCGTCCGGAACCAAAGCCCCTTTGTCGATATACGATTTTGCAAGTTTGCCGAGCTCGGTTGCTTCCTTGATATTTCTACGGAGAATATCGCCCGTCGAAATGTGCGGTATGTTATATTCTTTTGCTATAAGCGCAGCTTGCGTGCCCTTGCCCGCACCCGGCGCTCCAAGTAAAACTATATTTTTCATATCGTTTTCTCCTTTCCGTTTAGGTTTTTCTACGCCTTCAGATATATCCGAAGACGTAGCCTAATCGATTATTTCAAGAAACCTTTATAATGACGCATCATTATTTGCGATTCTAATTGCTTGTTCAATTCAAGCGCTACCGAAACTACGATGAGAAGTCCCGTTGCGGAGAATGCGCTGCCGAAGCCCAATGCGCCGTTATCCGACAATGCTTGGAATATGAACGTAGGAACAAGAGCCAGAACGGCAAGGAACAAAGCGCCTACCAAAACGATTCTATTGTTGACTCGTCTTAAATAGTCCGCAGTAGGTTTGCCTGCCCTGATACCCATAATAAGGCCGCCCGATTGTTGAATGTTCTTTGCAATTTCATCAGGATTGAATTGAATCATCGAATAGAAATAGCTAAAGAATATAATAAACACGGCAAGGAACACATAGTACGGCCAAGTGCCGCTTCCCATATGTTGAGCATACCAAACGTAAGCGTTGCTTGTCGGCCAAAAGCTCATAATCATTTGAGGGAACATGCAGATTGACGATGCAAAAATGATTGGCATAACGCCACCGCTGTTAACTCTGATCGGAATATGCGTCGACCTTCCGCCATACATTTTGTTACCCTTAATTTGTTTCGCGTATTGAACCATAACTCGTCTTTCGGACAAATCGGTAAATACGATAAACAAGAATATTAGGAACACGATGATAAGGAAACCGATGATGTTCCAAATGTACGTCCATTGCTCGCCTACCATCTTGAAAGATTTTGCAAGCGAAACGCCGAACGATGAAAGAATACCGACAAAGATGATAAGCGACGTACCGTTTCCGATTCCGTACTCGGTCATTCTTTCGCCAAGCCACATGACCATCGTTGAACCTGCTACGAGCAAGATGACAATCGATATCATAGTCATAACAAGGCTTGCTTGTCCGTCACCGAAGATTTGATCGATTGCGCCGTATGACTTCCATGTAAAGATAATACCGATTGCTTGAACGACGCCTAAGACTATTGCAAAATATCTGGTAATTTGCGTAAGTTTTTTTCTGCCAAGCTCACCTTCCTTAGAAAGCCTTTCGAGCTTAGGAATTGCGAGCGTCAACAGCTGCATTATAATGAACGCATTGATGAAAGGCAAAATACCTAACGCAAAAAGTGTTCCGTTTTGCATTGAGCCACCGGTCATCGTTGACAAAATGCTAAGGAAATCGCCGCCTGCGCTCGTACCGAGAATAGCTTCCTCGATTTTAGCCGCATTGATTCCCGGAAGCGGAATGTAACATCCAATTCTGTAAACCAAAAGGAGAGCCAGAGTTAAAAAGATTTTAACTCTGATTTCCTTAGTTTTAAATGCGTTCTTTAATGTTTCAAACATTATAATACCTCAACACTGCCGCCTGCTTTTTCAATAGCTTCCTTTGCAGTTTTAGTAAATTTAGCAGCTTGAACAGTTAATTTCTTTTCAAGTTTGCCGTCGCCCATAACCTTAAGACCGTATGGAGCGATATTTGAGATTATTCCTTTAGAAACAAGCATTTCTGCATTGACGACTGCGCCGTTTTCAAAAACGTTCAATTCGCCGATGTTGACTACACTGTAATCGTGTGCAAATCTCTTATTGTTGAAGCCGCGTTTAGGAATTCTTCTCGTAAGCGGCATTTGTCCGCCTTCGAAGTTAGGACGCACACCGCCACCACTTCTTGCCCATTGACCTTTGTGACCACGGGTCGAAGTCTTGCCGGTGCCGCTACCGATACCGCGACCAACTCTCTTAGGGGCTTTTGTTGCGCCTTCAGCGCTTTTCAATTCTTGAATATACATTCTTGCCCTCCTTAGATTTCCTCAACCTTTACAAGGTGAGAAACTTTGCTTATCATTCCTCTTGTTACCGCATCGTCGTTGTGTACTCTGCTGCTACCGATTTTGCCAAGGCCCAAAGCCTCTACGTTAGCCTTTTGATTCTTCAAACAACCGATTGTGCTTTTGACAAGAGTTACTTTAATTTGTTTAACTTTCTTCGTTGCCATAATTCCTCCTTAGAGTTCTTCCGGAGATATTCCACGGAGAGCCGCAACTTGTTTTGCGTCTCTAAGACTCATAAGACCTTCAATCGTTGCTTTTGCGCAGTTGATAGGGTTGTTTGAGCCGAGCGACTTCGTTCTGATGTCTTTAATACCCGTGACTTCCAAAACCGCACGAACAGGTCCGCCTGCGATAACTCCGGTACCGGGTTCGGCAGGAAGGAGTCTGACTTGACCTCTACCGAACTTACCGATGATTTCGTGAGGAATCGTCGTATCTTTAAGAGCAATAGGCTTCATAGCACGCTTTGCGCTTTGAGTTGCTTTTTCGATTGCTTCAGGAACTTCGGCAGCCTTACCCATTCCGAGTCCGACCGAACCTTTTTCGTCACCGACAACAACAAGAGCGCTGAAACGCATCGTTCTACCACCTTTTACAACCTTGGTAACACGGTTAAGAGCGATGAGCTTTTTTGAGATACCGTCATTTTGTTCTCTATTTTGTCTTTCTTCACGCTTTGCCATACTTCCTCCTAAAATTTGAGTCCGGCTTCTCTGGCAGCATCTGCCAAAGCCTCGACTCTACCCGTATAGATATAACCGCCTCTGTCGAAAACGATTGTATCGATACCTTTTGCTATAGCCTTTTTAGCGACGTCAGCGCCGACGAGCTTTGCGGCTTCGATCTTCGTGACTTTGTCTGCCTTTGCGGCAATCTCTTTTACGAGCGTCGAAGAAGAAACCAAAGTTACTCCTTGAACGTCGTCGATAATCTGAGCGTAGATGTGATTTGCACTTCTGTAAACGCTAAGACGTGGTCTTTCAGAGGTGCCGTTTACCGACTTTCTAACACGCTTATGACGGATAAGTCTGTCTGCGTTCTTGTCTTTCTTATTTATCATAGTGTCACCTCTTATTTACCTGCCGCTTTACCGACCTTGCGGATAACGACTTCGTCTTTATATTGAATACCATAGCCGTGATACGGTTCGACTTTCTTTATTTCTCTGATAGAAGCCGCAACTTGTCCGACCTTTTGTTTGTCGATGCCTTTAACCACGATTTCAAGCGGGCTTGGCAATTCAAACTTAATGCCTTCCGGAGCAACAACTTCGACAGGATGTGAAAATCCGATATTCATTGTAAGTTTGTTTCCTGCGACTGTGCATTTATAACCGACGCCGTTTACGAGCAATGCTTTTTCAAAACCTGTCGTTACGCCTTTTACCATGTTATTGATAACTGCACGGTACAAACCGTGAAGCGCGCGATGATCTTTGTCTTCGCTGTGTCTTTCGACAAGGATTTTACCGCCTTCGCTCTTAACGGTGATTGATTTATCGACTTCTTGCGTCAAAGTTCCGAGAGGACCTTTAACAGTAATAAGATTGTCTTTGTTTTCAAACGTTACGTTTGCAGGAATTTCGATAGGAGCTCTACCAATACGTGACATACCCTACCTCCTTACCACACGTAGGCGAGAACTTCGCCGCCGATGTGTTTTTCTCTTGCTACTTTATCGGTCATAATGCCTTGTGAAGTAGAAAGGATAGCGATTCCGAGTCCGTTAAGAACTCTCGGAAGCTCGTTTGCACCTGCATAGACTCTAAGTCCGGGTGTCGATACACGCTTTAAACCGTTGATGACTTTTTCGTATTTGCCGACGTATTTTAAAGTAATCTTAATATCGTTCTGAACGTCCTTTTCGATAACTTCGAAGTTTTTGATATAACCTTCTTTCAAAAGGATTTCAGAGATAGCAAGTTTTTCTTTTGAGCTCGGAACAGTTACGGTTTCATGCTTTGCAGTTTGAGCGTTTCTGATTCTTGTCAACATGTCTGCGATAGGGTCTGTGAATACCATTTTAACCTCCTTACCAGCTTGACTTTCTTACACCAGGGATCTGACCTCTGTAGGCAAGTTCCCTGAAGCATACTCTGCATATGCCATACTTCTTCAAAACTGCGTGAGGTCTGCCGCAAATACGACATCTTGTATATTCACGAGTTGAGAATTTTTGTGGTCTTTGCTGTTTGTTTATCATTGATTTCTTTGCCATTTTTTAATTCTCCTTACTTCGCAAAAGGCATTCCGAGTTGCTTCAAAAGCTCTCTAGCCTCTTCGTCCGTTTTTGCGGTTGTAACTATACAAATGTCAAAGCCTCTCGATTTTTGAGTTTGCTCGTATGAGATTTCAGGGAAAATCAAATGGTCTTTAACACCGATAGCATAGTTTCCTCTGCCATCAAATGATTTGGCGGACACACCACGGAAGTCACGAACACGAGGAAGCGCAATAGAAATAAACTTATCAAGGAAGTCATACATTCTGTTACCGCGAAGCGTAACCTTTGCGCCGATGTTCATACCTTCTCTGAGTTTGAAGTTTGCAACGCTTTTCTTTGCCTTCGTAACGATTGGCTTTTGACCGGCAATCAACTTTAACTCTTCAACAGCTGCGTTCAAGCTCTTGCTGTCATCTTTCACGTCGCCGAAACCCATATTGAGAACGATTTTCTCAAGACGAGGAATTTGGTTGACATTTTCATAAGCGAATGCTTTTTTAAGCGCAGGAACTGCGTTTTCGGCATAGACTTTTTTAAGTCTATATCTATCTGAATTCGCCATATCGGTTGCAGCTGCTTTAGCAACCTGATTTTTCTTTTCTGCCACGATAATACCTCCGTACTATTTATCTTCGCCGTCAGCTTTTGCCGCTGCTTTCTTTGCAGGAGCTTTCTTAGCTTCGGTCGTCTTTTCTGCCGATGCAGTCTTTGTTGCAGTTGCCTTTTTAGCAGGAGCCTTTGCTTCGCCTTCTGCCTTAGGAGCTGCCGCTTTCTTTGCAGGAGCTTTCTTTTCGCCCTCTGCCTTTTCAGCCGTTGCCTTAGCCGCGGTCGTCTTTGTAGCTGCCTTTGCAGGTGCTTTTTCGACTTTTTCTACGACTTTGGTTTCGGCTTCTTTAACTTCCGCTACGTCGGCTGCAGGAGCTGCCGCTTTCTTTTGAGGAGCTTTCTTAGCCGTTGTCTTCTTAGTTGCCGCTTTCTTGTCGTCAAGTGATGCTCCGCATTTTGCGCAAACTCTGATCGTCTTTTGAGCGCTACCTGCCGGTGCGTCCGCATGACGAACTCTTACGACTTCTTTGCAGGTCGGGCAGATAATCATAACGTTTGACGCGTCGATTTTGCCCTCTCTTTTCAATATACCGCCCTTGTCTTGAGCGCTCGTAGGCTTTTTACTTTTTGAAACGATGTTCACACCTTCGACGTAGACGCGACCTTTTGCGGTGTCGACTTTCAAAACCTTGCCGCTCTTGCCCTTATCTTTGCCGGTGATGACCATTACGTTATCGCCTTTTTTAACATTCAAACTAGCCATTGTAGCCTCCTAAAGAACTTCTTCGGCAAGAGAACAAATTTTGTCGAAATTCTTTTCACGCAATTCTCTTGCAATAGGTCCGAATACACGAGATCCGACCGGTTGCTTTTGGTTATCAATGATAACGGCCGCATTGTCGTCAAATTTGATATGGCTGCCGTCTTCACGTCTTACGCCGTAATGGCTTCTGACGATAACCGCTTTAACTACGTCACCCTTTTTGACTTTGCCGCCACCGGGGATAGCAGTTTTAACAGAAGCTACGATTGTGTCACCGATGTTACCGCTTCTGCGGAAAGAACCGCCCAAAACTCTGATACACATAATTTCTTTTGCGCCGCTGTTGTCTGCGACTTTTAATATAGTTTGTGGTTGTATCATATCGCCCTCCTACTTAGCCTTCTCAACGATTTGAACAAGTCTCCAATGCTTGTCCTTTGAAAGCGGACGAGTTTCGGCAACCATAACGGTATCGCCGATACCACATTCATTCTTTTCATCGTGAGCCTTAAGCTTTTTCGTACGATTGACTGTCTTTTTATAGAGTGGGTGATTGATTCTTTCTTTGATTGCGACAACGATTGTCTTATCCATTTTGTTGGAAACAACCAAACCTACTCTGGTCTTTCTTAAATTTCTTTCTTCGTTTTCCATCTTGTACCTCCCGCTTACTTCTCACCGTTCTTACGGCTGATTTCTCTTTGACGGATAACCGTCTTAATGCGGGCTATATCACGTCTTGTTTCAGTCAAAACCTTTGGGTTTGAAAGCTGATTAGTTGCGTGCTTAAATCTCAAGAAAAACAATTCCGATTTCAACTCGTTAAGTTTGTTAGCGAGTTCGACGTCTGTCATTTCAAATACTTGCTTTGCTTTCATTGTTCACCGCCTTCGGCCAAATCTTCACGACTTACAATCTTACACTTTACAGGAAGTTTGTGAGCTGCGAGTCTTAAAGCCTCTCTTGCTACTTCTTCTGCCACGCCTGCGATTTCAAACATAATGCGGCCCGGCTTAACGACTGCTACCCAGTATTCAGGAGAACCTTTACCGCTACCCATACGAGTTTCGGCAGGTTTCTTTGTAACCGGTTTGTGTGGGAAGATATCAACCCATACTTGTCCGCCACGACGGATATATCTCGTCATAGCGACACGAGCAGCTTCTATTTGGTTGGAGGTAATCCAGCTTGGCTCCATAGCCATAATGCCGTATTCACCGTATGCAATCATATTACCCTTATGAGCGTCACCCTTCAGTCTTCCACGGAATTGACGACGACGCTTAACTCTTTTTGGCATTAACATTGAGCGTTTCCTCCTTCATTCGTTAATTTCTTTTGGCCGAGGATATCACCCTTGTAAATCCAGCACTTTACACCGATTGCGCCGTACATTGTGTGTGCGGTAGCAAATCCGTAATCGATGTCTGCGCGAATTGTTTGAAGAGGAATCGAGCCTTCTTTGTACGTTTCGCTTCTTGCGATTTCTGCACCGTCAAGTCTGCCAGAAACGCTTGTCTTAACTCCGCGAGCGCCCGACTTCATAGCTCTCGTGATTGCTTGCTTCATGCAACGACGGAACGAACCTCTTGCTTCGAGTTGTTCCGCAATCCATTCTGCAAGAAGAGTTGCGTCGGAATCTGCGCGCTTTACTTCGATAACGTTGATTGCAATTTGTTTTGACGGGCAAATCTTTGCGATTGCCTTTTTGATTTCTTCAACGCCTGCGCCTGCTTTGCCGATAAGGATTGCAGGTTGAGCGGTATGAATGTTGACGGTAAGTTTGTCAGCCGCTCTTTCGATGACGATTTTCGAAACTTTGTTTTTATAATATGCCTTTTTAAGGAAGGTTCTTATTTTGTTATCTTCAACGATGTTGTCGGCAAAGGTCTTTTTGTCAGCATACCAATGGCTTTCCCAATCTTTGTTGACGCCACGTCTTAATCCGTTCGGATCGACTTTTTGTCCCATTCTATCCTTCCTCCTAATTGTTCGATGCAGCGTCTAAGACGACTGTGATGTGTGATGTACGTTTGTTGATTCTGAAAGCTCTGCCTTTCGCTCTTGCGCGAATTCTTTTAAGCGTCGGGCCTTCGTTTGCATAGCACTCTGCGACGACAAGGTCGTTGCGAGACATGTTCATGTTGTTTTCTGCATTTGCAGCAGCCGAATTTACGAGCTTTTTCAAGATTTCGCTTGCAGCCTTCGGAGTGTTTTCCAAAATGGCAAGTGCTTCGTTTACGCTTTTTCCTCTGATGATATCAAGAACGATTCTTACTTTGAATGCCGAGATTCTTTGGAATTTTGCGGTAGCGTTAGGACGATTATCCGCAGTAGCGTGTCTTTGCAATGTTTTTTGCTTAGTTCTGGTTGCCATAATTCCTCCTACTTTCTACCCGTAGTCTTTTCGCCGGCGTGACCTTTGAAAGTTCTTGTCGGAGCAAATTCGCCGAGTTTATAGCCGACCATTTCGCTCGTGATGTAGACAGGGACGTGGGTGCGTCCGTTGTGGACTGCAATCGTGTGTTCTACCATATCAGGATATATCGTTGATGAGCGAGACCACGTTTTGACAGGGCGTTTTTCGCCGCTCTCGTTCATAGCCTTAATTCTCTTTAATAACCTTTCGTCAACGAAAGGACCTTTTTTCAAACTTCTACTCATTTTTCTATCTCCTAGTTACAACGCTTGATAATAAACTTATCAGTCGTATTCTTCTTCTTTCTGGTCTTGTAACCGAGAGTCGGTTTACCCCAAGGTGTTACAGGTGACGGTTTACCGATTGGCGACTTACCTTCACCACCGCCGTGCGGGTGATCGTTAGGGTTCATAACAACACCGCGGACAGAAGGACGAACGCCCATGTGACGGGTCTTACCTGCTTTACCGACAGAAACGATTTCGTGGTCTACGTTTCCGACTTGACCGACGGTCGCTCTGCAACCGATAAGAACGTATCTCATTTCGCCGCTCGGAAGTCTCAACGTTGCGTATCTGCCTTCCTTAGCCATAAGTTGAGCTGCGTTGCCTGCCGAACGAACAAGCTGACCGCCTTTGTTCGGATGAAGTTCTACGTTGTGCACCAAAGTACCGACAGGAATATTTTCGAGCGGAAGAGTGTTTCCGACTTTGATGTCTGCGTCTTTGCCGCTGAGTACGACGTCGCCTACGCTAAGTCCCAAAGGAGCTAAGATGTAGCGCTTTTCACCGTCTGCATAGTTGAGCAATGCAATGTTTGCCGAACGGTTCGGATCGTATTGAATCGAAGCGACTTTTGCAGGGATTCCGTCTTTATTACGTTTGAAATCGATGATACGGTACTTAATGCGATTTCCGCCACCGATGTGTCTGACCGTGATTCTTCCGTATGAGTTTCTGCCGCCCGTCTTTTTCTTTACGTCGAGCAATGAACGCTCAGGAGTTGTCGAAGTGATTTCATTGAATTCCGAAACGGTCATAAAACGGCGACCCGGTGAAGTTGGTTTATATTTCTTGATAGCCATTTGATGCCTCCTTATGACAAGCTCTCGAAGAATTCAATTGCCTTTGACTCTTTCGTGAGTTGAACAATTGCTTTCTTGTAAGAAGCTGTTCTTCCTTCGTGACGGCCCATTCTTTTGATTTTGCCGTCATAGTTTACTGTATTTACCTTTTCAACCTTTACTTTGAATATTTGTTCAACGGCGTTTTTAATATCGGTTTTGCTAGCCGTTTTTAAAACTTCGAAAGTGTATCTCTTATCGGAAATTCCGTCAAAGCTTTTTTCCGAAAGAATAGGCTTTAAAATAATATCGTATGCGTTCATTATTTATTTGCCTCCTCAACCTGTTCGATTGCACTCTTCGTAAAGACAAGATTGCGATTTGCAACTATATCGTATACGCTGAGCGTTCTTGCTTCCTGAACTTGTGCGTCCGGAATGTTTTTAATCGCACGAATCAACGTTTCGTCATAAGCGTCCGTAACGAAGATTACTTTGCCTTCGAGCTTCAAAGCGTCGATTACGTTCTGGAAAAGTTTTGTCTTTGCTTCTTTGAGCGCAAGCTTATCGAGAACGGTTACTTCGCTTTGACGAATCTTTTCGGAAATAGCCGAAAGGAAAGCTGCCTTTTTCATCGTCTTGTTGATTTTTTGCGAGAAATCGCGAGGCTTCTTAGCAAAGACTATACCGCCGCCGACGTGTTGCGGAGAACGGCTTGACCCTTGACGAGCTCTGCCGGTACCCTTCTGACGGAAAGGCTTAATGCCGCCGCCGGCTACCTCACGTCTTGTAAGAGCAGAATGAGTACCCTGTCTGCGATTGGCAAGTTGTGCAACAACTACTTGATGTATCAACGCTTCTTTATATTCTTTATTAAACACGGCGTCGTCGAGTTTGATTTGTCCGACTTCTTTACCGTTCATATCCTTAACATTAAGTTGCATATTAACCTCCATTAGCCCTTAAGGGTATCCTTTATGATGACCAAACCGCCTTTCGGACCAGGTATTGCACCTTTGATAAGAAGAATGTTTCTGGCTGCGTCAACCTTTGCTACAGCAAGGTTCTGAACAGTAACCTTCTCTCCGCCCCATTGACCAGGCATATGTTTGTTTTTGAAAACTCTTGACGGATCTGAACATGCCGACATTGAACCGACGCCTCTATGATAACCCGAGCCGTGAGCCATAGGTCCGCGATGTTGGTTCCATCTTTGAATAACGCCACTGAATCCGTGACCTTTGGAAGTTCCCGAAACGTCAACGTGATCGCCTTCTGCAAATACGTCTGCGGTAATCGTTTGTCCGACTTCGTATGCAGAACAATCTGCAAGTCTCAATTCTCTTAAATAACGCTTTGGCTCTATATTAGCCTTCTTGAAGTGTCCGGCTTGCGGCTTGTTTACTCTTGCCATTTTAACTTCGCCGAACGCAACCTGAAGTGCGTCGTATCCGTCGTTTGCCACCGTCTTTTTTTGCACGATTGGGCATGGGCCTGCTTCTACGACGGTTACAGGAATAACCTTGCCGTCTGCCGAGAATATCTGGCTCATACCGATTTTCTTTCCGATGATTGCTTTATTCATAATATAAAGTTCACCCTCCTTAATCTCTATTAAAGTTTGATAGAAATATCAACGCCTGCCGGCAAATCGATTTTCATAAGAGAATCGACGGTTTTTGCCGTAGGATTGAAGATGTCGATCAAACGCTTGTGTGTTCTAAGTTCAAATTGCTCTCTCGAATCTTTGAATTTGTGCGTAGCACGAAGAATCGTTATGATTTCCTTTTCGGTAGGAAGCGGAATAGGACCCGACACCTTTGTGCCCGTCTTCTTAACCGTTTCAACAATCTTTTCTGCCGACAAATCGATAAGATTGTGGTCATACGCCTTCAACTTGATTCTGATTTTTTGTCCAGCCATAATAGCCTCCTGTTTATTGGTATACACTGAGTGTGTGTATTTGATTTTGAGCCATAGCACTCGGAATATTTCGCTTCTCATACACTACTCCGTGTGTGTCGCACGCTTTTATTTCGGAAAACCAAGCCGTTTTCCTTCATTAAGTGCGTATTTTCACACGTTTTTTCAGCAATTTGATTGCAGAAATACCCCTTGTCGCTATACAAGGCTTACCTATAATAATAAATTTTTAAAAGATTGTCAAACAAAATTACGACAAATTCGAAATTATTTTTTACTTTTTTTTCGTACGGCCTTTTGCTCTTTTTCGCCGTTTTTCACCCGATAGAATCGACTATTTTCCCCTTAATTTTTCCTGCTATCATAAACGTTGTCACAATTCGTCATTATTTTGCGTTGAAAAACTGCCTGCCGATTCTAACGGTAATTATCGCACAAATGAATTTTTCGATAAAAATCGCCAGTGGAATTTCAACCGTTTTCGACAATTAAACCGTTTATAACGTCTTCATTCCAAACTGCAAATAAAAAACGCACCCGAAAATTCAGACGCGTTTTTTGCGTATTAGTTTTAAACCGCATTTTTTATAAATTCATTTACTTTTTTATAAATTCATTTAATAATTCTTTTTTATATTTATTAATAAAATCATTTATATATTTATTAACAAAATCATTTACATATAGTCGTTTTAATATTCGTTCGGCTACGTCATTCGCCTTTATATCC
>JAQYCY010000010.1:0-11228 GCA_028724485.1 Bacillota bacterium
ACTTTAATCAAGGAGAAAAAAATGGAAAAGAAAGAATTGCTCTATGAAGGCAAAGCAAAAAAGGTTTACGCAACCGATGACCCGAAAGTCGTTTTGGTAGATTACAAGGACGACGCAACCGCATTCAACGGCCTTAAAAAAGGAACTATCGTCGGCAAAGGCGTAGTCAACAACAAAGTAACCAACTTCCTTATGCAGATGCTCGAAAAAGAAGGCATCGAAACGCATTACGTTGAGCAACTTTCGGACAGAGAAACGCTTGTTAAAAAAGTTTCCATTGTTCCGATCGAAGTCATTGTTCGTAATATTGCGGCAGGCAGTCTTGCGAAACGCTTGGGACTTGAAGAGGGAACAAAACTTAGCAGCACGGTTTTGGAATTCTGTTACAAAAACGACGAACTCGGCGATCCGATGATAAACGATTATCACATAAGAGCAATCGGACTTGCGACCGACGACGAAATAAAAAAGATAACGGAAATGTCGTTTAAAGTCAACGAAATTCTTTCGGCATTCCTTGCAAAGTCTAACATAGAGCTTATCGATTTCAAACTCGAATTCGGACGCTATGACGGCAAAATTATTTTGGCAGACGAAATCAGTCCCGACACTTGTCGTTTCTGGGACAGCGTCACCAAGCAAAAGCTCGACAAGGACCGCTTCCGCAGAGATATGGGCGGCGTCGAAGAAGCGTATGCAGAAATTTTATCTCGCCTTATGGGAGAAAAGATTTAGGAGCTAAAATGCAAACAGAAAGGACAAAGAAACTGCCGTTCGACAGTTTTAGCGAAGAGTGCGGCGTTATCGGCATACACTCTCCGAACACCTATAATATCGCTTCTACCGCCTATTACGGCTTGTTTGCCTTGCAACACAGAGGTCAGGAAAGTTGCGGAATTGCGGTCGGAAACGGCAAGCGAATCGAATATTACAAAAATATGGGGCTTGTGCCGGAAGTGTTTTCGGCAGAGCGAATTTCGTCGCTTCCCGACGGGAACATAGCGATAGGTCACGTGAGATATTCAACAACGGGCGCAAGTAAACTTTGCAACGCGCAACCGATATACTTTATCGGCAAACGCGGCAAAATGGCATTGGCGCACAACGGAAACCTTATCAACGCAAAGCAGTTAAGAAACGAACTAATAAAAGAAAACGCCGTTTTTCAAACATCAATCGACAGTGAAGTTATGGCGTCGCTTATCAACAAGTACAGCGACGAAAGCATAGTGGACGGCGTACTCGAAGCGTGCAAATACTTCAAAGGTTCGTATTCGTTCGTGCTTATGAGTCAGGACAAACTTATTGCGGTTCGCGACCCGTACGGAATCAGACCGCTGTGTTTCGGAACAATCGGAGACCGTTATATAGTAGCGAGCGAGACTTGCGCGCTTGACGGCGTCGGGGCAAAGTTTGTGCGTGATATAGAACCGGGCGAGGTGCTCGTTTTTGACGGTGACGGCATCGAATTTTATCGCATAGACAATCCTGCTCCAAAAAAAGCGCATTGCATTTTCGAGTACGTCTATTTTGCCCGTCCCGACAGCGAAATCGACGGCGTGTCGGTTTACGAATCGAGAAAGGAGTCGGGCAAAATACTTGCAAAAAAATACCCCGTCGAAGCGGATATGGTTGCAGGCGTTCCCGACAGCGCAGTAGTTGCGGCAAGGGGATACAGCGAAGTTTCGGGCATACCTTACGGCGAGGCATTGACGAAAAACAGATACGTCGGTAGAACTTTTATCCAACCTGAGCAAGGAATGCGCGAAACAAGCGTCAAAATCAAACTAAACGCACTCAGAAGCAACGTTTGCGGAAAGCGTATAATTTTAATCGACGATTCTATTGTTCGAGGAACGACAAGCAAAAAGATTGTTCAAATGTTGCGCGAAGCGGGTGCAAAGGAAGTGCATCTTAGAATAAGCTCGCCGATAACGAAGCATCCGTGCTATTTCGGCATAGACACAAACGACTATTCGCAACTTGTCGGCGCATTCAGAACGGAAGAAGAGATATGCAAGTTTATCGGTTGCGACTCTCTTCACTATCTGACGATTGACGAACTTTGCGAAACGGTACACCGTGACAAAAACGAATTTTGTCTGGGATGTTTCAACGGTGAATATCCGTATATAGTCGAAAACGAAAAAGAAAAAGAAGACAAGCAAATGCTTGACGATTTAGGAGATAATATGGCAATTTCTTACAGCGACAGCGGAGTAGACGTAACGCGCGGTTATAAGGCGGTCGAACTTATGAAAAAGCACGTCAAAGAAACGTATGACGGCAACGTGCTCGGTGACCTTGGGTCATTCGGCGGATTTTACGATATAAGCGGCGAAAAGATGAAAGAACCCGTTCTTGTAGCAGGCTGTGACGGCGTGGGAACAAAACTTAAATATGCGTTCGTTTCAGACAAGCACGACACGGTTGGGATCGACGCCGTAGCAATGTGCGTAAACGATATCGTGTGTCAAGGCGCAAGACCTCTCTTTTTCCTTGACTATTTCGCAACGGGCAAACTCGACCCCGAAAAAGTCGCAACGGTCGTAAAGGGCGTGGCAGACGGATGCAAATTGGCGGGATGCGCGCTTATAGGCGGCGAGACGGCAGAAATGCCGAGTTTCTATCCCGACGGCGAATACGATATGGCAGGCTTTGCAGTCGGCATAGTCGATAAAGAAAAAGTAATAAACGGCAAAAACATAAAGGCAGGCGACGTTCTTATCGGACTCGAATCGAGCGGCGTACATTCAAACGGCTTTTCGCTTATAAGAAAACTTTTCGGCGAAACGAAAAGCGAAATCGACGTTTACGACGAAAGACTTCAAAAAACATACGGAGAAGCGCTTTTAGAGCCGACAAGAATTTACGTCAAGAGCATATTGGGTCTTATGCAAAAAGTCGAAGTCAAGGGCATAGCTCATATAACGGGCGGCGGATTTATCGAGAATATTCCGAGAGTCTTCCCTGACGGCATAGGTTGTGAAATAGATTTAAACAGCTATAAACTTAGCCCGCTTTATGAAATAATCAAAGAAAAGTCGGGACTTAAAAACGAACAATTATACAACACGTTCAATATGGGAATCGGAATGGTTGTCGTAGTTGACAAAAAGGACGCTGATTTAACGATTGCAACGTTAAACGAACTTGGCGAAAAAGCGCACCTTGTAGGAAAAACGATAAACGGCAAAGGGGTAACGTTGAAGTGAAAAGGGTAGCGGTTTTTTGTAGCGGCGGCGGTTCGGATTTTCAATCGATAATCGACGCCAACGAAAAAGACAAGTTTTGCGACCTTTGCTTGATGATTGCGTCGAAGCCGAACATTATGGCGATTGACAGAGCAAACGCCCACGGCATAAAGAGCGTTGTCGTCGATAAAAACGATTATCCCACGCTTGAAGAAACGTTTCAAAAAATCGATGAAGAACTTGAAAAAGAAAAAATCGATTTTATAGTGCTTGCCGGCTATTTGTCTATTTTGGACGAGAAATTCGTCGTGAAAAGAAAAGGAAAGATAATCAACATTCATCCGAGCCTTATTCCGTCATTTTGCGGAAAGGGATATTACGGACTTAAAGTTCACGAAGCCGCAATAGAGCGTGGCGTTAAGGTGTCGGGCGCGACGGTGCATTTTGTGGACGAGGGCGCAGACACGGGAAAAATCATAATGCAACAGGCTGTCGAAGTTTTAGACGACGACACGGCGGAAAGTTTGCAAAAGAGAATTCTTGAAACCGAACATAAAATGTTGCCGATTGCGGTAAAGGGACTTGTCGAAGGAAAATATAAACTTTAAACAAATTCAGACGCATTTTAAAGCGTCAAAAAACGATTAAAAGGAAAAGGAGAAAACAATGAAAAAAAGAGCATTGATAAGCGTATCTGACAAAAGCGGAGTCGTAGAACTCGCAAAAGAGCTCGAAGCTCTCGGTTATGAAATCATATCGACGGGCGGCACGCATAAAATTCTTGCGGAAAACGGAGTTAAAGTTATCGGAATAAGCGACGTAACGGGTTTTCCCGAATGTCTTGACGGAAGAGTAAAAACGCTTCACCCTGCCGTTCACGCAGGTCTTCTTGCAATGCGTTCAAATCCGCAACACATGGAATCGCTCGAAAAGCTCAATATAAACACAATCGATATAGTGGTGGTCAATCTCTATCCTTTCAAAAAGACGATAATGAAAGACGGCGTAGATTTTCAAGAAGCTGTCGAAAACATCGATATCGGCGGACCTACTATGCTCAGAAGCGCGGCAAAAAACTTTCAAGACGTCGTAGTTTTGGTTGATCCGACCGATTATGATAGAACGCTTAACGAGCTTAAAGGCGGCGAAGTAAGTCTTGAAACGAAGAAGTATCTTATGTACAAGGTCTTTGCGCATACGGCGGTTTACGACAGCCTTATTTCAAATTTCCTTGCGTCAAAACTCGGAATAAAATTTCCTCAAACGATAACGCTTGCTTATTCAAAAGAGCAAGATATGCGTTACGGCGAAAACCCTCATCAACAAGCGGCTTTTTATCGCGACGAACTTCCGAAAGCGACAAGTCTTACCGAGGCAAAGCAACTTCACGGCAAGGAGCTTAGCTATAACAATATAAACGACGCAAACGGTGCGCTTGAACTCTTGCGCGAATATACCGAGCCTACCGTCGTTGCCGTTAAACACGCAAATCCTTGCGGCGTCGGAACGGGAAAGAGCGTTTATGAAGCGTATATGAAAGCCTACGAAGCGGACAAAGTTTCGATATTCGGCGGCATCATAGCTATAAACGGAATTGTCGATTTAAAGACGGCAGAAGAAATAAACAAGATTTTCGTTGAAATCGTAATAGCGAAAGGTTTTGACGACGACGCTCTTAAAGTGCTTGAACAAAAGAAGAACATAAGGCTTTTAGAGCTTAAAGATATAAACGGAAAACGTGGTGAGTTTATCGATATGAAAAAGGTTTACGGCGGAATGCTTATGCAAGATGGCGACGTCGAACTTTACGACGAAGCCGAAGTTAAAGTCGTTACAAAAAAAGCGCCGACAGCCGACGAGAGAAAACAACTTGATTTTTGTTGGAAAGTTGTCAAACATACAAAGTCTAACGCCATAGTCATAGGCAAGGATTTTGCCACGGCAGGAATAGGCGCAGGACAGACAAACAGAATTTGGGCGACAAATCAGGCAATCGAACACGCAGGCGAAAAAGCAAAAGGTTGCGTAATGGCGTCCGACGCTTTCTTCCCGTTCCCTGACTGTGTTGAGGCGGCGGCGAAAGCAGGCATAACCGCAATAATTCAACCGGGCGGAAGCATAAACGACGAACTTTCGATAAAGGCTTGCGACGATGCGGGAATAGCGATGATTTTTGTCGGCGAACGCCACTTTAAACATTGATTGTACGAAGATTATATATCGACGCACAATCGGCGGACGATAGCATAATTTAGTTATAAGATGTTTTTGAGTGTTGCTCAAAAACAACTCTGCAAACAAAAAACAATTGAACAAAAATCGTTTGAACAGAAAACAAATCGGTAGGTTAATATGGATATATTGGTTGTCGGAAACGGCGGAAGAGAACATGCGATTATAAAAAAACTTAAAAGCTCGCCAAAATGCGGAAAAGTTTATGCGGCGCAAGGAAACGCAGGCATAGGCGAAATTGCCGAACTTGTCGATATCGACCCTTGTGACGTTAAAGGTATAGTTACATTTGTGGACGAGCATAAAAACATTAAGCTTACGGTTGTCGCCCCCGATGACCCGTTAGCGTTAGGACTTGTCGACGAGCTTGAAAAAGCAGGGCATAGAGCGTTCGGTCCAAGAGCGAATGCGGCGATAATCGAAGCGTCGAAATGTTTTTCAAAGGATATGATGGAAAGGTACGCCATTCCGACGGCGAAGGCGAAATCGTTTGACGATTTTAATGCGGCAAGCGAATACGTCAAATCGCAAAAGTATCCGCTTGTAATTAAGGCGGACGGCTTGGCTCTCGGCAAAGGCGTAATCATTTGTGAGAGTATAAGCGAGGCTGAAAAAGCGCTTAGCGAAATGATGGTGGGCGGCGCATTCGGAAAAGCCGGCGCAAAAGTCGTCATCGAAGAATTTTTGGTGGGAAAAGAAGTTTCGGTATTGACGTTCACCGACGGAAAAACCATTTATCCTATGATTTCGAGTTGCGACCATAAGCGAGTTTTTGATGGCGATAAGGGACTTAATACGGGCGGTATGGGAACTATTGCGCCTAGTCCTTTCTATACAAAAGAGATAGCAGAAGAAGTCAGAGAAAACATTTTACTTCCTACCGTAAAGGCAATGAACGACTTGGCTAGGCCGTTTAAAGGCGTTTTGTATTTCGGACTTATAGTGACAGATGACGGAGTAAAAGTTATCGAATATAACGCAAGGTTCGGCGATCCTGAAACGCAAGTTGTTTTGCCGCTTTTAGAAACAGACCTGATAGACATTTTCGAAGCGATAATAGATAGTAGGCTAGGCGAAATCGAAATTAAGTGGAGCGACAAATCGGCGGTTTGCGTTATGGCGTGCAGCGGCGGTTATCCCGAAAAGTATGAAAAGGGCAAAGAAATAACAATCGGAAAGACGGCCTCGAATATAACGCTGTATCATAGCGGAACGAAAACGGCAAACGGAAAACTTGTCACAAACGGCGGCAGAGTAATCGGCGTTACGGCGGTTGCAGATAATCTCAAACAGGCAAAAGCCGACGCATACGAAGCAATAAAGCAAGTGCAGTTTGAAGGCATACATTATAGAAAAGATATAGGCGATAAATATATTATTTGATAAAATCGATATAAGCCGAAAAGGCAACGTTAAAAACATTAAACGGACGAAAGGATTATGGTATACAGAGTTTACGTTGAAAAAAAAGACAATAAAAACGCAGTGGCGTTGATAAACGAATTGAACGAAATGATAGGCATAAAGCCGGACAAGTTGAGAATTCTTTTGCGTTATGACGTAGAGGGCGTGACGGAAGAAGAATTTAAGGCGGCGGTCGAAAACGTATTTTCCGAACCGCCCGTCGATTATGCGTACGGAGCGGATTTAAAGATTGGCGGCACGGTCTTTGCGATAGGCTTGCTCGACGGACAATACGACCAAAGAGCGGACAGCGCGGCGCAGTGCATACAGCTTTTGACGCAAGGTGAAAAACCGCTTGTCAAGGTAGCTACGGTTTATGCAGTAAGCGGAATCAGCGGCGGCGGAATAGAGAAAATCAAAAAACATCTCATAAACCCTGTCGAAGCCGAAGAAGTTACCTTGGGCGAGTATGAAACCTTAAAGAGAGAAAAACTCGATACGGTTGACGTTCCGCAAGTTAAAGGCTTTATACATATGACAAAGGACAGAGTAGCAAGATACCATAAAAGCGTCGGCTTTGCTATGAGCGTCGGCGATTTGCTGTTTGTTCAAAAGTATTTCAAAAAACTTCGCCGTAATCCTACCGAAACGGAAATAAAAGTAATCGACACTTATTGGTCGGACCATTGCAGACATACCACGTTTTTGACGGAACTTAAAGACGTCGATATAAAATCGGAAAATCCGAATATCAAAAACGCCTACGAGTTGTATCAAAGAGTTTTTAAAGACATATATAAAACAAGACCTGAAAAATATCCGTGCCTTATGGATATAGCCACAATCGCAGTCAAAGAGTTGAAGCGTCGCGGCAAACTCGAAGCGCTCGACGAGTCGGACGAAATCAACGCGTGTTCGATTGTCGTACCCGTAACTACAAACGGCAAAACCGAAGACTGGCTCGTTATGTTTAAAAACGAAACGCACAATCACCCGACCGAAATCGAACCGTTCGGCGGTGCGGCAACGTGTCTTGGCGGCGCAATAAGAGATCCTCTTTCGGGCAGAACGTACGTTTACAACGCTATGCGCATTACGGGAGCCGCAAATCCGCTTGAAAAAGAAACCTTAAAAGGCAAACTTCCGCAACGAGTTTTGACAAAGGTGGCGGCAAAAGGCTTTTCGTCGTACGGCAATCAAATAGGACTTGCAACGGGAACGGTTGACGAAGTCTATCACGAAGGCTATAAGGCAAAAAGGCTCGAAACAGGTTTTGTCGTCGGCTCGAATAAAAGAGAGAACGTCATAAGATATTGCCCTGCGCAGGGCGACCTTATCGTATTGCTCGGCGGAGAAACGGGACGCGACGGTTGCGGCGGCGCAACGGGTTCGTCGAAGGCTCACGACAGCAAGTCGGTTGAGAAATGCGGAGCGGAAGTGCAAAAGGGCAACGCGCTTGTCGAACGCAAACTTCAACGCTTGTTTTTAAATGAAAAAGTTACGAAAATGATAAAACGTTGCAACGATTTCGGAGCAGGCGGCGTTTGTGTTGCAATCGGAGAACTTGCCGATTCGCTTGAAATCGACCTTGACAAAGTGCCGATTAAATACGAAGGTTTGACGGGAACGGAACTTGCGATAAGCGAATCGCAGGAAAGAATGGCGATTGTTATCGCGCCCGAAAACGAAGAAGAGTTTAAAGAACTTGCCAAAGCGGAAAACCTTAAAGCTACCGTCGTTGCCAAAGTCACAAGCGACGGCAGAATGAAAATGACGTTTAAGGGCAAAACGATTGTCGATATAGAACGTGAGTTTTTGAACACGAACGGAGTAAGACAAGAAACGTCTGCAACAATAGACGACAAACGCACAACGTTTTTCGACAGAAAGTTGAAGAGCTTTAAGAGCGGACTTACTCTTGCTCTCAGCGACCTTAACGTATGCTCGAAAAAGGGACTCAGCGAAACTTTCGATTCTACGATTGGCGCAAGAACGGTGTATATGCCGTTCGGCGGAAAGAATCAACTTACGCCGTCGCTTGCGATAGGCGCGCTTGTTGCTCCGACCGACGACTGCAAAATCGCGTCGGTTGCAAGTTGGGGATATTCGCCTTATCTTATGGAATCGTCACCGTTTGTCGGCGCAATATATTCGATTGTATGTTCCGTGTCGAAACTTGTCGCATCGGGCGTGGAACTTGACAAGATATACCTTACGCTCCAAGAGTATTTTATGAAGCTCGGAAATTCAGCCGAAAGATGGGGCGTACCTGTATCCGCATTGCTTGGAGCGTTTTACACCGAACTTAGTTTGGGGCTTGGCGCAATCGGCGGCAAAGACAGTATGAGCGGAAGTTTTGAAAACATCGACGTTCCGCCGACGCTTATATCTTTTGCGCTCGGCACGCAAAACGTTGACAAACTTATAACTAACGTGTTAAAAACAAAAGGCGAAAAGTTGTATTTGTTACCTTTCAAAAAGGACAGATATGCTGTTCCGAATTTTGACAGCGTGAAAAACGTTTATGCCGTCGTTTCAGAAAAAATCGCAAGCGGCGAAATAAAGTTTGCAACGGTTGTCGAAAACGGCGGCGTGGGCGCGGCAGTCGTAAAAAGCTGTTTGGGCAACGGCTTAGGCTTTGATTTTAAATACGGCGACTTGTTCTCCGAGCGTTACGGCGAAATCATAATAGCAACGGACGACGCAGAAAGTCTCGGAACAGAAGCCGTTTATATCGGCGAAACAACCGAAAAGGACTTTACGTCGGGCGGTCAGATTTTGTCTGTCGAAGAGGCGACGGAAGCGTACGTCGGAAAGCTTAATCCGATATTCCCGACAAAAACCGATGAAAAAGGCGAAGTGAAAAACGTCAGTTACGTTTCGAGCAAAAAGAAAACGTCAACGATAAAAGTCGCAAAACCGAGAGTTTTCATTCCTGCATTCCCGGGTACGAACTGCGAGCTTGACACAAAGCGCAGTTTTGACAAGGCGGGAGCGGAAACAGAAATATTCGTTGTTAAAAACCTTACGGCAAGCGACGTTGAAGAAAGCGTTGACGAAATCGTAAAGCATATTAAAAGAGCCAATATTATTGCGTTCCCGGGCGGTTTTTCGGGTGGCGACGAACCTGACGGAAGCGGAAAGTTTATCGCAACCACTTTCAGAAATCCTAAAATCAAAGAAGCGATAACGGAACTTTTAGAAAAAAAGGACGGCTTGATACTCGGAATATGCAACGGCTTCCAAGCGCTTGTAAAACTCGGACTTGTACCATACGGTGAGATAAGACCAATGACAGAACAATCTCCGACTTTGACTTTCAACACTATTCCGCGCCACGTTTCGACGATGGTTGACGTAAGAGTAGCGTCGAACAAATCGCCGTGGCTTAATTCGCTTAAAGTAGGCGACGTATATTCGGTTGCCGTTTCTCACGGCGAAGGCAAATTTATCGCAACGGACAAAACTCTTGACGAGCTTATAGAAAACGGACAAATAGCAACGCAATACGTCAAGGGGGCAAATGCCACAATGGAATCTCCGTTTAATCCGAACGGCAGTTTTATGGCAATCGAAGGAATCACAAGCGTTGACGGCAGAGTGTTTGGCAAAATGGGACACAGTGAAAGAATCGGCGCCGACCTTTACAAAAACTTCGACGGCAATTTCGATATGAAGATTTTTGAATCGGGTGTGAAATATTTTAGCTGATAAAGCACGTTTAAAAGAGTGGGTTAGTGAAAAGCAGCAAGGATAAACTTGTCTATGCAATAGAAACAAGTTTTCTTCAAGCGATATGAAAAGCGAGAAATTTTCAAGCAAAAAATAACGAAGATTTGTTTAGGGAACAGGAAACAAGTTTTGTTTAAAAGATAGGAAAAAACAAAATTTGTTTAAGCGATAAAATATTTCTAAGAAAAGCAACCGTCAAACAAATCACAAACAAAAGAGCGTTAGGAAGGCAAATTATCGCCTTCCTAATTTAATATAGTTGTCGCAAAGCGCAACGACTCGTTTAAAAAGTTTCCGAGCCTTTATATGCGAGCTTTATATATTAGCACAAAAATCTTGCACGTTAAGTTTTATAAAAGTCGCATATATAAAAAGCGAATATCGCAATTTTCACGGCAAAGTGTTGAAAACGCATATCACAATTTGCAAATGAGAGTTAGCGTTTTAAACGGCATAACGTTGCGGCGTCGCCCTTTGGCGCATACGGGATTTTATCGAAAGGCGACGGAGCGTGTTTTTGCGATAAAAATTTATGTTTTCGTTTGGGGCCGGCTTGCTAAATTATTAAATAAAGTTAAAACGACGCTTTAAGTTTACATAAGGCGGTGTTTGTGCTAAAATTTTGACGAGGATAAACTATGTTAGAAAAGCTATTTATAAAAGACT
>JAQYCY010000011.1:0-8089 GCA_028724485.1 Bacillota bacterium
ATTATATAGCAAACTACGTTAAAGAAAACAATTCCGAACGCGAAGAATTTTTGCGCAATATCTGCGCGCAAATTCATGCAAAATTGGACGAACTGGGAATAGACGGCGAAGTCAGCAGTCGTTCGAAGCATTTCTATTCGATATTCAAAAAAATGCGTAACTTGCATATCGATATAGATCAGATTTACGATTTGCTTGCCGTCAGAATTATCGTAAACGACATAAAAGATTGTTACACGATGCTCGGTCAGATTCATACGATGTGGAAACCTATACCTAACCGCGTTAAGGACTACATTGCCGTGCCTAAGGCGAACAATTATCAATCGCTTCACACAACGGTTATGACGCAGTACGGCAAAACGTTTGAAGTCCAAATCAGAACGAAAGAAATGCATCGCATAGCCGAATACGGCGTTGCCGCGCATTGGAAATACAAAGAGGGCAGAACAAGCACAGCGGACACCGTGCTTGACGAAAAAGTCAGATGGCTTCGTGAAGTTATGGACGCCGAAAAAGACGTTGTCGGAGCGAGAGACTTTATGGACTCGGTTAAAATCAACGTGTTTGACGACGAAGTCTTCGTGTTCACGCCAAAGGGTGACGTTTACGACTTGCCGGAAGGATCGACGCCTATTGATCTTGCGTACAAAATCCACTCGGCAATAGGAAATAAGTGCGTAGGGGCTAGAATAAACAAAAAAATAGTACCGCTTTCGACAAGCCTTCAAAACGGCGATATTGTTGAAATTCTGACGTCTGAAGCCTCGAAAGGTCCGAGCCGTGATTGGCTCAGTTTTGCGCATACGGCTTCGGCGAAATCGAAAATAAGAGCGTTTTTCAAGCGTGAAATGAAAGAGGAAAACGTAAAACGCGGAAAGGATATGTTAGAGCGTGAAGCTCGTCATCGCGGATACAGTTTTTCCGACTTGTTGCAAACTCCGTCCGCACTCGAAACGCTTTTGCAAAGACAGTCTTGCGCAACCCTTGACGACCTTTATTCGGCGGTGGGTTACGGCGGAATTACGACAAACCAAATTCTCATAAAACTTATCGACAGCTTCAAAGCGCACGCACACGAAGTCGCATCGAAAGCGCCGTTGACCGACGGCGAACTTATGCCGGAGCGTGAAGAAAAACCACGTCATCCGTCAAAGAGCGGCGTATTGATAAAAGGCTTTGCCGACTTCTCGGTCCGACTTTCGCATTGCTGTTCGCCTGTTCCGGGCGATAAAATCGTCGGCTATATTTCAAGGGGCAGAGGTGTTTCGGTGCATAGAGCGGATTGCCCGAATTTGAAATCGATGGAGCCTGAAAGACTTATCGAAGCGACTTGGGATACGTTTGCGATAAAAGACAGCTATCAGGCGACTATCAAAATTTTATGCGAAAACAAGTCGGGTATGCTTGCTTCGGTTTCCGCCGCGATAGCCGCGCTTAAAATGCAAATCTGCGGAATTAACGTCACGCTAAATAAAAAGGACGATACGGCGGAAATTATCGTTACCGTTGAAATCAAAAAGACGAGCGAACTTGACGACCTTATAAGAAAACTCAACTCGCTGTCAGGAATAATCGAAATAAGAAGATAATAAAAATGCCGTTAAGGCGCAGTGTCGCTTTAAATAGGCAACTGTTTTGGCTTAATCGGCGACGGCTTTATAGTGTTGTCGGATTCGGAGAAAAATGAAAGTAGAACAATTTTTAACATCCGTTATAGGAACGAATACTTATCTTGTTTATGAAAACGAAAGAGGGTTTATCGTAGACCCCGGCGACGACGGCGACGGACTTTATCTCGAAGCCGTAAGACGCAACGTTAAAATCGAAGCGGTTCTTTTGACGCACGGACATTTTGACCACATAAACGGAGCTAAATATTTGCAGGACAAGGGGGCAAAAGTTTATTGCCATAGGCTTGACGAAGACAAGCTAAACAGCTATCGAAGTCTTGCATCGCTTGCCGGCGTGAAACTCATTCCCGTAAAACCCGACGTACTTTTAGACGGCGGCGAAACTCTTGAAATAGCGGGGATGACTGTAAAGACGATATGGACACCGGGACATTCAAAGGGCGGAATTTGTTACGTTGTCGGTGATTGCATTTTTGTCGGCGACACTCTTATGAGCGGCTCGTATGGCAGATACGACTTTTATGACGGTGACTTTAACGAACTTAAAGATTCTATCGTAAACAAGCTCTTTACGCTTAGCGGCGACTACAAAATTTATACGGGACACGGAGCAAGCACAACGCTTGACGAAGAGAGAAAAACAAACCCGATAAACTTTGAATGAGCGGAAAGCATCGCTGTTGCATAAAATTTTAAAATAAGTTATAATACTAATAGCGATATTAAGCAGGATATTTTGATATTAAATAGTCGCATTATTTGATATTAAGTGTTCGCATTATTTGATATTGAATAGTTGCATTAAGTTTTCAGCCGAAATGGTATAGTAAACGTAAATTGCATAGAGTATCAAAAAACGTATCGTGAGTATTTATATCGCAAGTATTATTTAAGTTCAAAATCATCGATTATTGTTTGTAGAAAATTTTTGACTAATATGATAATCGTTTGCTGAAACGTTAAGCGTATAACGCGCTAAAATTCGTAAAACAAAAGCCGTTTCGCCTCAAGAAGCGATAAACACACATCGGAGAAAAAATGAAGCTCAATTTTTCACACAACCAGCCTAATTTCGACAGCGATCTAAGAGAATTGTTTCGTGCTTTCTATCCGCATATAGAAGAAGGCGACGACAATTTCATAAATCTCGAAGCAAGCGTTTACGACGATGAATTGAAAGTAGTTTTGACAAGTGATGTTTTTGACAAATTCAAGAAAGTTTACACTTTTAATTTAAACTATAAAAACGAAACCGAATATAAAAGGCAATTAAAGCGGCATATTAAAGTCGCGCTTTATCGCACGCTCAGTTTTTTATCTAATAGCAGTTTACCTTACGGTTGCCTTACGGGTATACGCCCGACAAAGTATTTTACCGAGCTTGGCGTTGACGCAAAAGAAATTTTCTTAAAAGAGTTTTCCGTTTACGGCGAAAAGGTACACCTAATTGAAAGCGTAGTGGTAAATCAAAGACCATACAGAAATCAAAATCCGAAAACGCAAATAGACGTGTTCGTAAACGTCCCTTTTTGTCCGTCAAGATGCGCATATTGCAGTTTTATTTCACAACCTATTGCTAAACAAAAGGACGTCATAAAGCCATACGTCGATTGCTTAAAAAAGGAAATTGCGGCAATAAAGAAATACGTAAAGGATAATAAGCTGACTGTAAGAGCGGTTTACGTCGGCGGCGGCACGCCTACGTCGCTCGGCGCGAGCGAACTTAAAGAAGTACTTAGTTTGTTGCATTTCGGGCAAAAGGAATTTACCGTGGAGGCAGGCAGACCCGACACTATAAACAAGAGCGTCGTCAAAGTAATGAAAAAAGCGAGAGTAACAAGGGTATCGGTAAATCCGCAAACCTTTAATCAAAAAACGCTTGACCTTATCGGCAGGGCGCATACGGTTGAGGCTGTATATGACGCTTACAATCTTGTCAAAAAGCGTTTTGACGTCAATATGGACCTTATCGCTATGCTTCCTAACGAAACGTTTGACGATTTTAAAAACAGCGTTGACAAAGCGATAGAATTAAATCCCGAAAACATTACGGTGCATACGCTATATCTTAAAAACGGCTCGAAGCTCAAAACCGACGGCTATGAAAAAACCGACCTTGAAGTGGCGAAACGAATGGTTGACTATGCCTATTATAAACTCACGTCGAAAGGTTATATGCCTTACTATATGTACAGACAAAAATACACGTCGGGCAACCTTGAAAACGTCGGCTACTCGAAACCGAAAAAGTTTTGCATTTACAATATCGACATAATGGAAGAAGATACGTCTATTATGGCGGCAGGAGCAGGGGCGATAGCCAAAAAATTTACCAAAGAGAAAAATTTGATTGAACGCCAAGCAAACTGCAAAGAGCCTCGTGACTACGTTGCGCGTTTCGATGAAATGCTTGACGGTCAAAAAGAGTTTTGGACTAAGGACTGACAAGCGGCTTGCTTTATTAAATGTATCTTCAATTGCAATTAGTCTTTTTGCACGAGTTAAACGAAAAAAAAAGAGCAAACGCCTTTTGCGCTTATCGTTAAAGGGACAAATGTTTACGCAAAAAACTATCAAAAAAAAATAAAATTGCAAGCTCAATCGGTTTACAATTATTTAGCATTATGCTAAAATCTAACAGTACTCTTTCAAAGATTAGCCACTCTCCGAGGCTTTTCATTGATTGAAGCGAATTAGTTATCCACAGGAGGAGTAAAAAATGGATAAAGCAAGAAAGCAAGAAATTATCACCAAATTCGGTCGCAAAGAGGGCGACACGGGTTCACCTGAAGTTCAAGTAGCTTTGCTCACAGAACGTATCACCGAGCTTACGGAACACCTTAAGGTTCACAAGAAAGATCACCACAGCCGTAGAGGTTTGCTTATGATGGTCGGACAAAGAAGAAACCTTTTGGAGTACCTTAAAAAGACTGATATCGAAAGATACAGAGCTTTGATTAGCGAATTGGGACTCAGAAAGTAAAAAATCAGGGGCTATAATTGCCCCTTTTTTTGTACGAGAAATCGTATTTATAAAAATAGGTTATGATGAGAATAACCAGAAAGGAGAAAACATGGAAAAGAAAATTTTCAAAACAACAATAGGCGGGAAAGAAGTTATTGTTGAAACGGGAGCATATTGCTCGCAAGCAAACGGCTCTTGTATCGTTCGTTGCGGCGACACCGCGGTTATGGTAAACGCAACGATGGGTAAAGCGCCGAGAGAAGGAATGGATTATTTCCCACTCGGAGTAGACTTTGAAGAAAAAATGTATGCCGTAGGTAAAATTCCGGGCGGCTTCAAGAAGAGAGAAGGCAGACCTTCGGACAAAGCAATTTTGACGTCGAGACTTATCGACCGTCCTATTCGTCCGCTCTTCCCGAAGGGCTTCTATAACGACGTTACGGTCATCGCAACCGTACTCAGCGTCGATACGAACAATCCACCTGAAGTTTGGGGTATGGTAGGTTCGTCAATCGCTCTTTCGATTTCGGACATTCCGTTTGCAGGTCCTACGGGCTCGGTTATGGTCGGTTTGGTTGACGGCAAGTACGTTATCAACCCTGACAGCGCTCAAAGAGAAAAGTCACGTCTTAACCTTGCTTTGGCAGGTACGAAAGACGCAATCATGATGGTTGAAGCAGGCGCAAGCGTAATCAGCGAAAAAGAAATGCTCGACGCAATCTTATTCGGTCACGAAGAAATCAAAAAAATCGTTGCGTTTATTGAGTCTATTCAAAAAGAAATCGGCAAGCCTAAGGCAAACATCGAACTTGAAAAAATTCCTGAAGACATCGACACCGCTGTCAGAGCTTACGCAAGCGAAAAGATGGATTACGTTTTGGAAGCATTCGACCGTTATGAAAGAGAGGCGAGAGAAGAAGCTCTCAATGCCGACGTTTTGGAACATTTTGCAGACGAATGGAACGACGTCGAAAAGAAAAAGAAGTTCATTTTGGACTCGCTCTATTATTTGAAGAAAGAAAAAGTCCGCGCCAAGATTTTGAACGACGGCGTTCGTCCTGACGGCAGACAACTTACCGAAATTCGTCCTATTTGGTGCGAAGTCGGAATGCTCCCGAGAGTTCACGGAAGCGCAGTCTTCACTCGTGGACAAACGCAAGCAATGACGACCTGTACTTTGGGAACGATAAGCGAAGTTCAAAAGCTCGAAGGTCTTGACGACGATTGCTATAAGAGATATATGCATCAATACAATATGCCGGGTTATTCGACGGGCGAAGCAAAGCCGCTTAAAACTCCTGGTCGTCGTGAAATCGGTCACGGCGCGCTTGCCGAACGTAGCTTAGAGCCTGTATTGCCAAGTGAAGAAGAATTCCCATACGCAATCAGAACGGTATCTGACATTTTGTCATCGAACGGTTCGACTTCGCAAGCGTCGGTTTGCGGCAGCACACTTGCACTTATGGACGCAGGCGTACCTATCAAAGCTCCTGTTGCAGGTATCGCAATGGGACTTATCAAAAACGAAGCCGAAAACAAAGTTGCCGTTCTTTCGGATATTCAAGGTCTTGAAGACTTCCTCGGCGATATGGACTTCAAAGTCGCAGGTACAAGCGAAGGTATCACCGCAATCCAAATGGATATCAAAATCAAGGGTATTGACGAAGCAATCCTTACAAGAGCATTGGAACAAGCAAGACAAGGCAGACTTTTCATTCTCGGTAAAATGGCGGAAGTTATCAAGGCTCCAAGACCTGAACTTAGCAAATATGCTCCGAAGATTATTTCTTTCAGCATCGACCCTGACAAAATCAAAGACGTCATCGGAAGCGGCGGAAAGACAATCAACAAGATTATCGACGAAACGGGCGTCAAAATCGATATCAGCGACGAAGGCAAAATCTTTATCGCGTCAAGCGATGCCGAATCAATCGAAAAGGCAAAAGCCACAATCGAAAATATCGTTCGTGATTTTGAAGTCGGCGACGAATTTGAAGGTAAAGTCGTTAAGATTATGGAAAACGAAAAAGGTCAATTCGGCGCATCGGTCAACCTTGCTCCGGGTAAAGACGGCATGATTCACATTTCAAAACTTTCAAAGGAAAGAGTTGAAAAAGTTACGGACGTCGTAAACGTCGGCGATATCGTTGCAGTTAAGATTATCAAGATTGACGAAAAGAACAGAGTAGACCTTAAACTTCAAAAAGTTTTGGTCAAAAACAACTAATTGTCAAACGGTTTGATAAAACAGCCGCAAAGCGACAGTTTGCTATTGTTTGCCGCTACCTACTTAATAGACTACAAGGCAATGGTGTATAGCCAAACTGCGACAACGCAATATCAAAGCGGCGGGAGCGGCGACCTAAGCACCGACTTGCACTGAGCGTCAACCTAAGCACCGACTTGCGTCAAACGGCAGTTTAACACAGCCAAGGGTAATCGGCTCAAAGCAAACAACAACAAGCAATATTAAATCGCAATATCGGTTTTAAAAAGCTCCCTTTTCGGGAGCTTTTTTCGTGCGTTTAGTTGCAAAAAAAATTTAAAAGGGAAAAGTAAAAGAAAAAAAGATTTAGAAAAAATAGTGAATTAAAATTTAAAGATATTAAGAACATAAAAAAAAGAAAAAGTGAAAGTAAAAGAAAATAAAGATTTTAAAAAAATTAAGAATTAAACATTTGAGAATGTTAAGAACAGAAAAACAAGAAAAATATAAATTAAAGGAAAACTTGAGTTTGAAAAAAGTTTGAAAAAATAAGATATTAAAAAAATGTATTGAGAAAAGAAAACAAGCAACTATGAATATATTAAAGGCACGAAAAGAAAACAAACAACTACGAGTATATAAAATGCACGAAAAGAAAGCAAGCAACAATGAATATATAAAATGCACGAAAATAAACAAATATGAGAAAACAAAACAGGAGAAAATAAAACAGGAGAAAATAAAATAAAAAAAATAGCTAATTGCTATTTAAGTAAGCCGCATATTCACTTAAAAACTTTGAAAATTGAAATCAAAGTAACAAATTAAGCGATTTTAATCAATACGTCTATTTGATTTTGTAATGCCGAGAATTTCGTCGGCTGACACGTCTAAAACTAAGCACAAGTTCGCAAAGGTTTCAAGCGACGGAAATTTATCAAGCCTTAAATATTTGCTCACGGTTGACGGATTTATGCCGAGCTTGTTTGCGATTTCTTTTTGAGTCATTCCCGAATACTTAACTGCTTCACGCAAATTGTTTTGTATAGTCTTTATGTTTATCATATCGCAAGAATAGCACATTGTACAATTTTTTATTGACAAAAGGCACAATGTGCCTTATTATATAAATATCGATATTGCTATATTTCCCCCATACTATTCTGCTTTTAATATTTATTTTTATAGCAATAATGAAAAAAACTTTAGGAGAGAGAGTATGAACAAAAGGATTATTTTAATTTTATTATGTGTTGTCCTTGCTGTGCTTACAATAGGCGTAAT
>JAQYCY010000012.1:0-3968 GCA_028724485.1 Bacillota bacterium
GGACTTCGATATGACTATGTTCAGCCGCGGCGAATACGTTAAAGCGACCGCCGCAAAGGCAATGGCAGAATCGATTTCTAAGGTTTTGTATCCTGCCGACGACCATTACGAAGGCAAGTCGCTCAGACTTAAACAACAATATTTCTTTGTTTCGGCGTCCATTCAAAGCATAATCAAGCGTCATTTGAGAACAAATCCTACGCTTGACAATCTTGGCGAATGTGCCGCAATTCATATCAACGACACGCACCCTACGCTTTGTATTCCGGAACTTATGAGAATACTTCTCGACGAATACGGATACAGCTGGGAAAAGGCTTGGCAAATTACGCAAGACACCATTTCGTACACAAACCATACGGTTATGGCGGAAGCTCTCGAAACGTGGCCGCAAAGTTTGTTTGAAAACTTGCTTCCGAGAATTTTCCAAATTATAAGCGAAATCAACCAACGTTTCTGCAAAGAACTTTGGGAGTTCTATCCTAACAACTGGGACGCAGTTTCCAAAAACGCAATTCTTGCAAATACGCAAGTTAAAATGGCAAACCTTTGCCTTGCGACTTCTCATACGGTCAACGGCGTTTCTAAACTTCACAGCGAAATTTTGAAGGACGACGTTTTCCACGATTATTATCGTATGCATCCTGAGAAGTTTACGAACGTAACAAACGGCATTACGCATCGCAGATGGACGTCGGAAGCAAACCCTGAAATGGCAAAACTCATTTGCGAGCTTATCGGCGACAAGTGGCTTAAAGAGCCTCAAGCGCTCGAAGCCCTTCTTAAATACAAGGGCGATAAGCATGTCCTTGCGAAGTTTGCGGCGGTTAAGCGTGAAAATAAAGTCCGTCTTGCAAAATACATAGAAAAGGCAAACGGCGTAACGGTTGACCCTGATTCGATTTTCGACGTTCAAGTCAAGCGTTTGCACGAGTATAAGAGGCAGCTTCTTAACGCTTTGCACATTCTTGACCTTTACTACAGAATTAAGGAAAATCCGGAACTTGACGTTAAGCCGAGAACTTTCATCTTTGCGGCAAAGGCGGCAAGCGCGTACTACATGGCAAAGCAAATCATAAGACTTATCTGTATGATAGGAAAGATGGTAAACAACGACCCTGACATTAAGGGCAAAATCAAAGTCGTCTTCCTTGAAAACTACAGCGTTTCTCTTGCGGAAATCATTATGCCTGCGTCGGAAGTATCCGAACAAATTTCTCTTGCAGGTAAGGAAGCATCGGGAACGGGTAATATGAAGTTTATGATAAACGGCGCGGTTACAATCGGAACGCTCGACGGCGCAAACGTCGAAATTCACGAAGAAGTCGGCGATGAAAACATCTTCCTTTTCGGACTTTTGACCGAACAAGTTCAAGAGCTTTATCGTAACGGCTACAATCCGAGCTGGTATTATCAAAACAATCCGTCGATTAAGAGAGTCATCGACAGCCTCAGAGCAGGTATTGCGGAAGTCAACTTCGGTGAAATCGCAGATTCGCTCATTACGGGCGGCGACCACTATATGTGCCTTGCAGACTTTGACAGCTACAAGGAAGCTCAGGCAAAAATCGACGCCGCTTATCGCGATAAAGAAAGATGGGGCAGAATGAGCCTTGTCAACACGGCAAAAGCAGGTTTCTTCGCAAGCGACAGAGCTGTAAAGGAATATGCGGACAGAATTTGGCAAATTAAACCTATCGTATAATGTATAATCCTTTAATAAATAAAAAGCCTTACGGCGCAACTGCCGTAGGCAAAGAAAACTATATCGAATTTCCTCTTGACGTCTGTTTCGGCGCCAAGAGGGTTCGTTTTATTTTGCGTAATGATTCCGAAACCTTTACCTATGAAATGATGCGCAAAACCGAAGACGTTTGGTGCGTTTCGTTTAAAGTCGAAAAGTCGGGCATATATCATTACAGATTCGAGGCGGACGCCGCTCTCGGAATTTGCTATTTCGGACAAGGCGGCGACGGCGTTGCCGTTTGCGGCGAATGGCTTCCCGAATGGCAACTTACGGTCAGTGAAATCGACTACAAAACTCCCGATTGGGCAAAGGGCGGAATTATCTATCACATTTTTGCCGACAGATTTTGCAAAGTCGGCGACAATACGTTTGACAAAGACGGTTTTTTGCATACCGATTGGTATGAATTGCCGACGGTTGCCAATCAAGGCGAACCGTATTACGCCAACGACTATTTCGGCGGAAACATAAAAGGCATAATTTCAAAGCTTGATTATTTAAAGTCGCTCGGGGTGACCATTCTTTATCTTTCCCCGATTTTCGAGTCATTCTCAAATCACAGATACGACACGGGAGATTATTTCAAAATCGACCCGCTTTTCGGCACGGAAAAAGAATTTAAACAACTTATCGACGCGGCAAAAGATTTAGGAATGTACGTTATGCTTGACGGTGTGTTCAATCACACGGGAAGCGACAGCGTTTATTTCAACAAAAAAGGACGTTACGACAGCGTGGGCGCATATCAAAGCATCGATTCGCCTTATCACGACTGGTATTATTTTTATAAATTCCCCGACGAGTATCACTGCTGGTGGGGCAGCACGGTAGTACCGACTGTAAACAAGTCCAACGAAGACTACCGCAAGATGATTTTCGGCAAAAACGGCGTGCTTAAAAAATGGATGAATCTTGGCGTAAAAGGCTGGCGGCTCGACGTTGTTGACGAACTGCCTATCGATTTTGTTTATCTTCTTGCCGATTGCGTAAAATCGACGGATAAAGATTGCTTACTTATAGGCGAAGTTTGGGAAGACGCTTCCACAAAAGTTGCTTATAGCGAATGGCGTCCGTATTTTATGGGCAGACAGCTTGACGGAGTTATGAATTATCCGTTCAAAGAAGCCATTTTAGCATATGCGATAAACGGCAACGTTTACGAACTTAAAGGCAGGCTTAGCTCGATAATGCAAAACTATCCGAAAGAATCGCTCGACGTGCTTCTCAATATGCTTGGCAGTCACGATACCGTAAGAGTATTAAACACGCTTGCTGAATATCCTATCGACGGACTCGACAAAAAGGGAAGAGCGGCAGTTAAACTTACGGGCGAGTGTTTGGGAAGAGCCAAAAGACGGCTTAAAATCGCGCTTGCGCTTTTGTACTTCTTGCCGGGAAACCCGTGCATTTATTACGGGGACGAAGCGGGGCTTACCGGTTATGAAGATCCGATAAACAGAAGAACGTATCCGTGGGGATTTGAAGATAAAGAACTTATTGAGTTTTATCGCAAACTCGGCAAGGTAAGGGCAATGCTCCCCGATGAAATTTTGGGAGAGACGTATTTTGACGATGACCTTGAGCTTGTTCATTTCGTAAGGGTAAACGGCGGCAAAAGACTTGACGTGTACGTCAACAATTCGCCTAACGCCATAAAAAGAAGTCTTGACGGCAGATTGGTCGATATGTGGACGGATAAGGTCGTAAGGGACGAAATTACAGTCGAGCCGTACGGGTTCGCGGTGCTTAAAAACGCTGAAAAATAAGGTATTTACAGCGCAAAAGAATTGCTGTATAATAGTTGTATTGATAAGGAGAAAAATATGGACGAAAAAGAAATGACTACGGTCGAAAACGCTTCCGAAACGGAGAGCGCAGTCGCCGAAGTCGCCGTTGAGCCGGAAAAAAAGTTGAAGCTTAACTATCCTCAAACCATAAAGGTAGGTTTTGCTTTCGCTATCATAATGATTTTCTGGACGATGTACGACTTTGTCGTGCCGCTTCTTCTCGAAAACGCATTCGGCTTATCAAACACGCTTCGTGGCCTTATTATGGGCCTTGACAACCTTCTCAGCTTGTTCTTGCTCCCTGTGTTCGGAAAACTTTCCGATAAGGCGCACGGCAAACTTGTAAACAAATGGGGCAGACGTACTCCGTTCATCTTGTTCGGAACGATTGCCGCAGTCGTGTTTATGATATTTGTTCCCGTTACCGCGCAAAA
>JAQYCY010000013.1:0-4280 GCA_028724485.1 Bacillota bacterium
TTTTGTTTTTTTGTCGGCATTACGTTTTTGTGTCTATCTTGATTGTCGATAGATTAAAAGCCGAAAAGTTTAAAGAAAAGCTCTTAAACTGTCGACGTTCGATTGCATCATTTGAATATAATCGGTTGCAAGTTCCGGAATTTCGCTTCCGTCAAGTTGCATATGATTGATTTCTTTTTGAATATCGTTTATGCCCATATTCGTGCCTTCGATCATCATTTCTGCAATGTTTGTATTGGAGCTATCGAAAAGGGTGTTCATTTTTGTTCCGAATTTCATCATAGCCTTTTTCATTTTTGGCTCGATAGCGTCTTTTATAGTGTTTTCGTCAAGTTGTTTTTCGACTTCCACTTTAAATTTCACGTATTCTTTTTTTTGTTCGGCAAGCAAATTTAAAAACTTTTCGTCTTTAACTGCGCATTGCACGTTGTTGATAGCGTCGATTCCTATATCGGCATTTTTTAAAATTTCTTCGTAAAGTTTCATTTTTTCACCTCACGAATATTATTGCAAAAAATAATTTTTATATACGCGTCTGCCGTTCTTTAATTATTTGTTTTAAGTGCTTGATATTTTAAAATGGCAATCACCGTTTTCGCGTCCTTTATTTCGCCCGATAAAACCATTTTGAGAGCGTCGGAAAATTTGATTTTGACAATCGACAACGATTCGTCCTCATCGAAATGCGTATGTGTTTTCGTAAATTTGTCGGCAAGGTACAAGTGTATAATTTCCGTACAATAGCCCGGCGTAGGATAGACTTTTCCAAAATCCGAAATGCTTTCCGCTTTCAGTCCGCATTCTTCTTCTAGTTCTCTAAGCGCGGTGGAGTACGGCTCTTCGCCGAGTTCGAGCTTGCCGGCAGGAATTTCAAGCAGATACTTTTCGTAAGCATAGCGATATTGCTTAACAAGATAGACGCAGTCGTTTTCGACTGCAAGAATTGCCGCACCGCCGCGGTGTTCGACAACTTCGCGGAAACAAGGGTTTCCGTTTTCTGCCAAAGCGTCGTCGCATCTGACGTTTATGATTTTGCCTTTGTAAACGTAATTTTTGGTTATTGTTTTTTCCATAACAATAGCTTAGCACAAGGAAAAGTTTTTCACAAGCGATTGCTTATGGCATAAGTAAAGAAGAAGTTGTCGTCATGGTATGAAACGGCAAAATAAAAAAGTTTACAAGTGATGCGATCCCAAAAGGTTTACATTCTGTCCAACTTTAAGGTGCATTTCAAAGGGGCGTAGTGTTTTTAATGCCGCAAGAAAAAACGGACGGTTTAAATAAGGCGGCAATTTTTCGGTTTGCTGACGCCGTGATTTTGTGTTTGTTTATGCAGGTGAATTTAAATTTAAGTCGTTAGTATAAAAATTTTGAAACAGGCAATTATTTCAATATGAAAACAAAACGTACATACATAATTTTAGCGGTTTTAATTTTAACGATTTTTCTTGTGTCGCTTTGCGGTTGCAACGAGCAAAGCAATTTGTCCGATCAAGTCATCAGAATTCATATAAGAGCGAACAGCAACTTAGAACGTGACCAAGCCGTCAAGCTAAAAGTGCGCGACAGGCTGACTGCCTTTTTGACGGAGGAGTTAAGCAGTGCGAAAACAAAAGGGGACGCCTACAAAAAGTTGCAATCTATTTCCGACGAAATTACTTCTCTTGCTAGCGCAGTTTTGACTGAAAACGGATTCGATTACGGTTCAAACGTTTATATCGGAAAAGAAACTTTCCCCGAGCGTAGTTACGGCGAGTACGTTTTTCCTGAAGGCGAATATGACGCCGTCATATTAAATCTCGGCTCGGGCGACGGCGATAATTGGTGGTGCGTAGCTTTTCCGCCACTGTGTTTTTCGCCGACGGGCGACGTGGTTTATAAATCGTGGATAAAAGAAATGCTTGAAAAGATTTTTTCAAAATAGACGCCGTTTTATGGCGAAAGCTATGGACTTAAAGTTTATTTGGCGGCAGATGTTAAGGACGTAAAACAATCAAATGCAAAATTTAAAGAATTAAAACGTTTAATATTGCCAATGATATTTATGGAGGAATACGATTTGAAAAAAGCATCGATAATAATTTGCATAGCGTTAACGCTTGCGGTTTCGCTTATGGTTTGCTTTATGGCCGAGTCGGTTTGCGAGGCGGCTGTCTTAAAACAAGGTTCAAAAGGAACGCAAGTCAGAACGTTGCAAACCAAACTGAAAAACTGGGGCTATTACACGGGTAGCGTTGACGGCGTTTTTGGAGCAAACACAAAAGCGGCAGTAGTGCGTTTTCAAAAGAAGAACGGACTTACGGCGGACGGCATAGTGGGAGCAAAAACGGCGGCTGCATTGGGAATGACTCTTAGCGGTTCGACTTCATCAAAAACAAGCGGCGGTTACAGTACGTCGGACGTAAACTTGCTTGCAAGGCTTGTTTATGCCGAAGCAAGGGGCGAGCCTTATACGGGACAAGTTGCGGTTGCGGCAGTCGTTCTCAATCGTGTCAGAAGTTCGTCTTTTCCGAACAGTATAGCAGGCGTAATTTACGAACCGTATGCGTTTACTTGCGTAAGTGACGGACAAATAAATTTGTCGCCGAACGCCACTGCCAAAAAAGCGGCGCAAGACGCAATGAACGGCTGGGATCCGACGGGCGGTTGTCTTTATTATTACAATCCGAAAACGGCAACCAGCGCATGGATTTGGTCAAAACCCGTATCCGTGACGATTGGCAGTCACAGCTTTATGAGATAGGTGTATTATGGAAGACAAAAAGAAAAGAATAGCGCTCGGTTGGGCGGTGGCAATTTTGTCGCTAATGGTTGTAGCTGCGGCGATTGCATTTGGAGTATTGTTCGGCTCGCCCAAAAGCGAAACCGTCGCAAACGCAAATATGCTGGAAGCAAGTTACAGCCGCGCTTATTACGGACTTACGGCAGAGCTTAACGATATGGGCGTAAATCTCAAAAAGATTGACGCTATAAGCAGCGCAAAGAAGCAACAAGAAATGCTTTACGAAGTTTGGGCTTCATCGCTTGGCGCAGGCGACGATTTGGCGGCTTTGTCGGTTGACGGCGAAGGCGGTACAAAACTTAAAAGATTTATAAATCAAACGGGCGACTACGCCAAATATCTTGCGAAGAAAAACGTCAGTTTATCAGAAGAAGAAAAGCAAAATTTGGTCAGGCTTTCCGATATGCTCGAAAAGGTCGCAATCGAACTTAAAAGCATTGAAGACGAAATTAATTCGGGCAAGGCTTTTTTGGGTGATGACGGAGTTGTAGCGACGGTTTTACCGACTGTTTTCGACACTTTTAACGAACCGAGTGTGGAGTATCCGACTTTGATTTATGACGGACCTTTTTCGGACGGACTCGAAGGGCATAAGTCGAGAAATCTCGAGGGCAACGAATTTAGCGAGGAACTTGCGAGGAAAAAACTTGTCGCAATGTTCGACTTGACCGAAAACGACAAAATCGAATATTTAGGATTAAGCGGCGGCGAGCTGAAAATAATGACCTTTAAAATCGATTTGTCAAAGGACGGCGAAACGTACGTCAGTTTGACGCAAAACGGCGGAAGGCTGTTGTCGTTTGTCAGAAATGCCGAAACCGATTCGGACGGCGGTTTTACAGACGACGAACTTATTGAAAAAGCCAAAGACGCGACTTTGCATTTGGGCTTTAAAGATATGACTGCCGTTTGGGTTGAAAGAACAAACGGAGTAGGCTATATAAACCTTGCGTACAGCGACGACGGCGTTATCGTTTATTCGGATATAATTAAAGTCAAACTGTCGCTTAGCGACCTGTCGCTGCTTGGGGTTGACGCAACGCATTATTCGTTAAATCACACTGTTAGAAATTTGGATGTTGAAAAAATTGGCGCAAAAGACGCCGAAAGCGTAATAGATAAACGAATGAAAATAGAAAGAGTAACGCTTGCGGTCATTCCGTACGGCGAATATTCCGAAAAACTCTGCTATGAGTTTAAAGGAACAATTGACGGCGGCGATTATTTCGTTTACGTCGACGCATTGACAGGTGAAGAAATAAACGTTTTGTACGTTGTCAATTCCGAAAGCGGACGTCTTGTCCTTTAAAAATATTGTGGTAAACATTGAAGTAAATCGCGCAATAATCGCAACAACAAAAAGTTGAGCCACTATCGGCGTAAAAACAAAACCGCAACTATACGTTGCGGTTTTATGTTTTTAATGCTAAACAAAGTTCAAGTTTGTTTTCCGATAATTCTTAATCGGTTATCAGTTCAACGGAACGTCGGTTTGTTC
>JAQYCY010000014.1:0-17282 GCA_028724485.1 Bacillota bacterium
CTTTAAAACTTTGACGATAAGAACGAAACCGTATTGCATTTTAAACTTAAACGGGTTAAAATGTAATTGTTACTTTGAAAAACTTTTTAAGGAGAAATATATGACTAAAGATTTCATAGTAAATGATGAAGAAAGCCTTGAGAAATTGCTCAAATCGGTAAGGGACGCGCAAAAGCAATTCGCAACCTACACACAAGAGCAAGTCGATAAGATTTTCTTTGAAGCAGCAATGGCGGCAAACAAGATGAGAATTCCTCTTGCGAAAATGGCAGTCGCAGAAACAGGTATGGGTATAGTCGAAGATAAGGTTATCAAAAACCACTATGCTTCCGAATATATCTACAACGCATATCGCAACACCAAAACTTGCGGCGTTATCGAAAAAGATTCCGCATTCGGCATTATGAAAATAGCCGAACCTATTGGTGTTTTGGCAGCAGTCGTTCCTACGACGAACCCGACGTCAACTGCAATCTTTAAATCACTTATCGCTTTAAAGACAAGAAACGGAATTATTTTCAGCCCACACCCAAGAGCAAAGAAATGCACGATCGAAGCAGCCAGAATCGTTCTCGAAGCGGCTGTCAAAGCAGGCGCTCCTGAGGGTATTATCGGCTGGATAGACGAGCCTACGGTTGCTCTTTCGGCGCTTATTATGAAAGAGGCAGACTGTACGCTTGCTACCGGTGGACCGGGTATGGTCAGATCGGCATACAGCAGCGGCAAACCTGCAGTAGGCGTTGGCGCAGGTAACACTCCTGCAATCGTCGACAGCACGGCAAACATCGAACTTGCGGCATCTTCGATTCTTCATTCGAAGACTTTCGACAACGGTATGATTTGCGCTTCCGAACAATCGGTTATCGTTCTTAGCGACGTATACGACAAGTTCAAGAAAGAACTTCAAGCTCGCGGAGCATACTTCCTTAACGACGAACAAAAAGATATGGTCAGACACACCATTTTGATTAACGGTGCGTTGAACGCAAAAATAGTCGGACAATCGGCTTGCAAAATCGCAAACCTTTCGGGCTTCGATGCTCCTGAGGGAAGCAAGATTTTGGTCGGCGAAGTCGAAAGCGTCGATTTGTCGGAAGAATTCGCTCACGAAAAACTCAGCCCTGTTCTTGCTATGTACAAAGCAAAAGACTTTGACGACGCAGTCGCAAAGGCAGGACAACTTATTGCAGACGGCGGCTACGGACATACTTCGTCTATTTATATCAACACTCTCACCGAAGGCGAAAAACTTGCCAAGTGGGAAAGAAATATGAAGACCTGCCGTTGCCTTATCAATACTCCTTCTTCGCAAGGCGGTATCGGTGACCTTTACAACTTCAAACTTAAACCTTCTCTTACGCTCGGTTGCGGAAGCTGGGGCGGAAACAGCGTCAGCGAAAACGTCGGCGTCAAGCACTTAATCAATATTAAAACGGTTGCAGAAAGGAGAGAAAATATGTTGTGGTTCAGAGCACCATCTAAGGTTTATTTAAAGAAAGGCTGCTTGCCTGTTGCTCTCGACGAATTGAAGACCGTTATGGGCAAGAAAAAAGCATTTATCGTAACAGACAGTTTCTTGTATAACAACGGATATACAAAGCCTATCACCGAAAAACTCGATGAAATGGGCATTCAACACACGACGTTCTTTAACGTCGCTCCGGACCCGACGCTTGCGTGCGCAAAAGAAGGCGCGGAACAAATGAGAGCTTTCCAACCTGACTGCATTATCGCGCTCGGCGGTGGTTCTGCAATGGACGCAGGCAAGATTATGTGGGTTCTTTATGAACATCCTGAAGTCAACTTCATGGACCTTGCAATGCGTTTCATGGATATCAGAAAGAGAGTTTACACCTTCCCTAAGATGGGCGAAAAGGCATTCTTTATCGCAATTCCTACATCGGCAGGTACAGGTTCTGAAGTTACGCCTTTTGCAGTTATCACCGATGAAAAGTCGGGAGTCAAGTATCCTCTTGCAGACTACGAACTTATGCCGAACATGGCAATCGTCGATGCAGACGTTATGATGAACGCACCTAAGGGCTTGACCGCCGCATCGGGTATCGACGCCGTAACGCACGCCCTTGAAGCTATCGCATCTATGATGGCAACCGATTATACCGATGCTCTTGCGCTTAAAGCTCTTAAAGTTATTTTCGAGTTCTTGCCAAAAGCATACGACAATGGTCCTAACGATGCGGAAGCTCGTGAAAAAATGGGTAATGCCGCTACTATGGCAGGTATGGCTTTTGCAAACGCATTCCTTGGTGTTTGCCACTCGATGGCTCATAAACTCGGCGCATTCTATCACATTCCTCACGGCGTAGCAAACGCTCTTATGATTGACGAAGTATTGCGCTTCAATGCTGCCGAAGTTCCTGTTAAAATGGGTACGTTCCCACAATACGACCATCCGAAGACTTTGAGAAGATATGCTGAGGTTGCAGAATATCTCGGAATTAAGGGTAAAAACGACGAAGAAAAACTTAACAACCTTATCAAAGCTATCGACGAACTCAAAGAGAGAGTCGGCATAAAGAAGACAATCAAAGATTACGGCATCGACGAAAAAGAATTCTTGGAACGTCTTGACGAAATGACCGAACAAGCATTCGACGACCAATGCACGGGCGCAAACCCGAGATATCCGCTTATGTCGGAAATTAAGCAAATGTATCTTAATGCCTACTATGGCAAATAAGGAGGGAATTATGGAAAAGTTAGCCGAAAGAAAACACAAGGTTATTTACCGTGACGGCGACAGAGTAGTTAAAGTATTCGATTCGGAATTTAAAAAGTCGGATATCTTCAACGAAGTTTTGAATCAATCGAGAGTCGAAGAAACAGGTCTTGATATTCCTGCAATCGAAGAAGTCAAAAAGATTGACGGAAAATGGGCTATCGAAATGACCTACATTCCGGGTAAGACGCTTCAACAACTTATGGCAGAAAATCCTAAAAAGGAAGACGAATATCTTGAAACGTTTGTTGATCTTCAAATGAAGATGCACACCTTTAAAGTTCCTCTTCTCAACAAGCTCAAGGACAAAATGGACAGAAAGATTTCAGAAAGTGACCTTGACGCATCCATAAGATACGAACTTCACACAAGACTTAACGGTATGCCTAAACACAACAAACTTTGCCACGGCGACTTTAACCCGTCAAACGTCATCGTCACTCCGGAAGGAAAGACGTACGTCATAGACTGGTCACACGCAACGCAAGGAAACGCATCCGCAGACGTAGCAAGAACTTATCTTCTTTTCAAACTCGAAGGTAAAGACGAACTTGCCGAAAAGTATCTCAAACTTTTCTGTAAAAAGAGCGATACTGCGGTTCAATACGTTAAAAACTGGTTGCCTATCGTTGCCGCTTCTCAATCGGTTAAAGGTAAACCTGAAGAACGTGAATTCCTGCTCAAATGGGTGGACGTAGTTCAATTTGAATAATTTAAACTATTCATTAAAAGCGGAGTTGCGTTTGTAATTCCGCTTTTTTTTGGAGGAAGATATGAAACTCAGTATTTGTGTCGGCAGCAGCTGTCACCTTAAAGGCTCGTATGAAGTCATTGAAAAATTAAAGCAAATCGTAAAGACGTACGGCGTAGAAGATAAACTCGAACTTTGCGCTAGTTTTTGCCTGGGACATTGCAGCGACGGCGTTTCGGCTAAACTTGACGAAGAGCTTATAACGGGACTCAACTCTGATAACGTCGAAGACGTTTTTTTGGAACAAATAATGCCAAAAATAAAATAAAGTATAGTTTAAAGGAGATGCTTAATGAGCTATCTTGATTTTAAACCTGCAAGTTGTAAAAACTGCTATAAATGTTTGCGTGAGTGTCCCGTAAAGGCTATCAGAATTACCAATCATCAAGCAAAAATCATTGACGAAAGATGTATTCTTTGCGGAACGTGTACGGGCGTATGCCCTCAGAACGCAAAAATAGTTCACAGCGAATCGGAAATCGTTGAAAATCTTTTGAAGAGCGGTGATAAGATTGTGGCGTCGGTTGCTCCATCGTTTGTTTCGAGTTTCGGAATAAGCGAATTTTCCGTTATGCAAATTGCACTCGGAAAGCTCGGTTTTTTCTATTCCGAAGAAACCGCAATCGGAGCAAATCTTGTTGTGGAAGAATATAAGAAACTTCTTAAAGAGGGTAAATATAAAAACTTTATAACTTCCGCTTGTCCTGCTGTGAATAACCTAATTCAAGAATATTATCCAAACGCATTGCCGTACCTCGCAAACGTGGATTCTCCTATGCTTGCGCACGCAAAATTGCTTAAAAAACAATTTCCGACGGCAAAAATAGTCTTTATAGGCCCGTGTATAGCCAAGAAAAAAGAAGCGGCGCAGTCGGGGATTATCGACGCCGTGTTGACGTACGAGGACCTTAAAGGCTTGTTCGAAAAGAATAAAATAAACTTGACGCAGACGGCAAAACTATCTGTTTCGAATAAGGGCGTCGGCGAAAACAAAGCAAAGTTTTTCCCGATAAGTCGCGGCATTATCAAATCGTTTGACGAACTTCCGTTAGGGTATGAATACGTCGCAATCGATGGCGTACAAAAGTGTATGGACATTCTTGAAAGCGTCGATACGTTGAACGGAATGTTTTTGGAACTTAACGCTTGCGATTATGCTTGCGTAAAAGGTCCGTGCAGTCTTACAAGCGCAGAAGGCGCGATTAAGGCAAACGCCGACATAAGAAAGTATGCGACAAAGGGCGGCGATAAATGGCTTGCGGTAGACAGAAAGGGAATAGATATAAGTCAATTCTATCCGCGAATTAAACCGCTTGGAAACGCCTTTACCGAAAAAGATATAAAAGCTGTTTTGGCGCAAACGGGCAAATTTAAAAAGGAAGACGAACTTAACTGCGGCGCTTGCGGATATCGTACTTGTCGCGAAAAGGCGTGGGCTGTTTTAAACGGTTTTGCCGAGTCGGATATGTGCGTTCCTTATATGCGAGAGCGTGCCGAAACAATGTCTTATGAAATCATACAAAACAGCCCTAACGGCATAATAGTTGTTGACTTCGATCTTAAAATTATCGAAGTGTCGAAAAAAGCAAGAGAATTGTTTGGTATTTCGGGCGACGTAAAAGGAAGAGATTTGGTTGATTTTATAAATCCGACCGAATACTTGCTTGCGTCGACGGGCAAGAAGTTCTTTACGCACGAACGCTTGACAATAGGCGAAAAAATCGTTGAACTCAGCGTTATAGTTTTGGCGGAGCAGAAAGTTATGTTCGGAATGTATACGGACATCACCGAACAAACAAACGCCGACAAAAAACTCGAAAAGATGCGACTTGACACTATTGCAACGACCGACGAGGTCATTCAGAAACAAATGAGAGTAGCGCAAGAAATTGCGTCGCTTTTGGGCGAGACTACGGCGGAGTCGAAAGTGGCTTTGTTGAAACTTAAAGCGGCTTTGCTCGAAACACACGAGGACTAAATGGGACTTATCATAGAAAGCGGTTATACGTCGATAAACAAAACAGGAGAAGAGCTTTGCGGCGATAACGTTGCTATAACTAAAAACGGAAAATACACAACGCTTGTTTTGGCAGACGGTTTAGGAAGCGGCGTTAAGGCAAACATTCTGTCCATATTGACGTCGAAAATTCTTTGCACGATGATGGCGAATGAGATTTCGATGGAAGACTGTATCGAAACGATAATCAGCACTCTCCCCGTTTGTAAGGAGAGAGGAGTTGCCTATTCGACGTTCAGCGCAATTCATATCGATGACGACGGCAAGGGATATATGTTTGAATTTGACAATCCCGAAGCGATTTATTATCACGACGGGAAGTGCCAAAGTTTTGACAGGCAAATGCTCGAAATTTGTGGCAAGAAAGTGTATAAAACCGAACTAAATCTTGTTGACGGCGACCTAATAATAACGATGAGTGACGGCGTTCCGCATTCGGGCGTCGGAATGCTTTTGAATTTCGGCTGGCAACGAAAAGAGATTATGGAATATCTCGACAGAGAGATAAAACCTAATATGTCGGCTAAATGCGTTGCGTGTATGCTTACGTCCGCCTGCAATGATTTGTATCTTGCAAAACCGGGGGACGACACGACGGTTGCGGCGATAAAATTCCGTGATGAAGTAATCGTCGATATGATGGTAGGTCCGCCTGTCGATAAGTCGAGCGACGATTTCTATCTTCAACGGTTTATGGCAGGTGACGGCAAGAAAGTCGTTTGCGGCGGCACAAGTTCGCAAATCGTAGCGAGATATTTGCACGAAGATATCCAAACGACGCTTGATTTTCCCGATCCCGAAGTTCCGCCTATCGCTTACATAAAGGGTATCGACGTTACGACGGAAGGCGTACTTACGATAAGAAAACTTCTTAAACTGTCGGAAGACTATATGTCAAACAGCAACCTAAGCCCCAAGCACTATGAGGCAAAGGACGGCGCATCTTTACTTGCCGATATGCTTTTTGTTAAGGCAACGCATATAAACTTTTACGTCGGGCAGAGTGTAAACGTCGCACATCAAGGCTTGCCTATCGACACAACGATGAAACTAAAATTGATTGAAAAACTTGCAAAAAATCTTCAAGCGATGGGGAAAACCGTCGAACTGAATTATGACTGAGGTTGGTATGAGAATATTTGACACAAACGTTCAATTACTTAAATATAAAACGTTGAAAGCCGTCATCAAACATATATACGACGGTGATTTGGAAAGCGTTTATCTTGACGTTCCGAAAGAGATTATCCCGGGACCTAATGCGACTATGCGTTGTTGTATCTATAAGGAAAGGGCGATAGTCGGCGAAAGAGTTAAACTTGCGCTCGGCGGCGACAAAGACAATCCGAATATCGTTGAAGTTATAGATATAGCTTGTGACGAATGTCCCGTTGACGGAATTATGGTTACGCCTGCGTGCAGAGGTTGTTTAACTCACCAGTGTAAAGAGAATTGCCCTAAAGACGCTATAACGATTGTTGACAAGCACGCTGTCATAGACCAAAGCAAATGTATAGAGTGCGGCAAGTGCGTGAAGTCTTGTCCGTATGGCGCAATAATAGCGCAACATCGTCCGTGCGTCGTAAGCTGCAAGGCGAAGGCTTTGAAAGTTAATGCCGACACCAAAAAGGCGGAAATAAGCAGTGAAAAGTGCATAGGTTGCGGCGCGTGCGTTTACGCTTGTCCGTTCGGCGCGATAGTTGATAAGTCGCTTATTGTCGATTGTATAAAGATTTTGCGCGGCTCAGACGACAACCAAAAATATAAGGTGTATGCCGTTATCGCTCCGAGTATCGTAAGTCAATTTAAGTATGCAAAAGTCGAACAGGTAATAACGGGCATAAAGAAACTCGGATTTCACCAAGTTGTCGAAGCGGCTTTGGGAGCTGACGTCGATTTGGACCTCGAAGCTGACGAATGTATCAAAAAGGGCGTGCTGTTAAGCTCGTGTTGCCCTGCTTTTGTAATGTACGTAGAAAAGAATTTTCCTGAACTTAAAGAGTATATTTCCGAAAACGTTTCGCCGATGGTTGTTACGGCGAAAATGATAAAAGCAGGCGACCCTACGGCAAAGGTTATATTTATCGGACCTTGCTCGGCAAAGAAGCTCGAATATAAACTTCCTAAAACGGGCGGCGCAATCGATTGTGTTATGTCGTTTGAAGAGTTGCAGGCATTTCTCGATGCAAGAGATATCGACGTATCGAATCTTGAATGTTCACCGCTTGACAATGCGTCGTATTTCGGAAGAATATTTGCAAAGAGCGGCGGCGTTACGCAAGGTATCAAAAACGAAGCTGCAAAAAAAGGTAAGGAAATTACCGCTTGCACAATGAACGGCATTGACGAGTGCAGAATAGGGCTTACAAGGCTAAAATTCAAAAGAGCGACCGAAAACTTTTTTGAGGGCATGGCGTGTGACGGCGGCTGTATAAACGGCGCTTTGTGTTTGACTCACGGAGCAAAAAATGCCGACGACGTCGACCGCTATGGAAACGAAGCGAAAGAAAAGACCGTCGACAACTCCGTCAACCTTTATAAAATGTCTTTTGACGAAAGCAAAAAAGATAAATGGCAGATTAAAAGATAAGTAGCCGTTTAAATTGCTAATAGAAAATAGTAGCAACGTTAAATAGCGTCGAAAAACAAACGTCATATTAAATTTAATGACGCTAAAAATCACGTTGCAGCGGCAACACGTTGTAATAAGGTTGTTTTCGATTTTATCAATAAAAAAGCACCCCCAAAAGTCAACAAACGAAAACTTTTGGCGGTGCTTTTCATTTTAAGGTGCTTTTTTTTATTTATCGATAATCAAACAGTTAGCCGTAGCCTAAACAGATCGGACTAAATAATCGTTAAAGCGTTTGGCTATATATTTTGTAAAATCAATATTCAAATTCCTTTTCAAAATAGGCTTTAAGGTCGTCGATTTTAATTCTTACCTGCGCCATAGTGTCACGCTCACGAACGGTGACTGTGTCGTCCTCTAAGGTATCGAAGTCAACGGTTACGCAAAACGGCGTGCCGATTTCGTCTTGGCGACGATAACGTTTTCCGATTGAGCCTGTTGTATCGAAGTCAACCGAATAATGCTTAGATAGCATTTTGAACAATTCTTCCGCCTTTTCGTTAAGTTGTTTTTGAAGCGGAAGCACGGCGATTTTGATAGGAGCAAGAGCAGGGTGAAAATGAAGCACGACTCTGGTGTCGCCGTCGATTTCTTCTTCCTCGTAAGCGTTGCACATAAAGGCAAGGAAAGCTCTGTCTGCGCCGAGTGAAGGCTCGATGACGTACGGAACGTATTTTTCATTCGTCACAGGGTCTATATAGCTAAGGTCTTTGCCAGATTCCTTGATATGTTGATTTAAGTCGTAATCTGTTCTGTCTGCAACGCCCCAAAGTTCGCCCCAACCGAACGGGAACAAAAACTCAAAGTCGGTCGTCGCTTTGCTATAAAAGCAAAGTTCTTCTTTGTCGTGGTCGCGAAGTTTAAGGTTCTCGTCTTTCATTCCGAGTTCTAAAAGCCAGTTGTGGCAGAAATTCTTCCAATAGTTAAACCATTCGAGGTCTGTACCCGGTTTGCAGAAGAATTCGAGTTCCATTTGTTCAAATTCGCGAATTCTGAAAATGAAGTTGCCGGGGGTAATTTCGTTTCTGAAAGATTTACCGATTTGTCCTATGCCGAACGGAACTTTTTTTCTCGTCGTGCGTTGAACGTTTTTGAAGTTTACGAAAATGCCTTGCGCAGTTTCCGGACGAAGATATACGGTTGACGTGCTGTCTTCGGTTACGCCGATAAAAGTTTTAAACATAAGATTGAATTTTCTTATCGGAGTAAACTCGCTTTTGCCACAAATAGGGCAAGTGATTTTGTTGTCGGCAATGTATTTTTCCATTTGTTCGTTTGTCCACGAAGCAATGTTTTCTTCAATGCCTTTCTTTTTCATATATTCTTCAATCAAAGTATCGGCTCTGTGACGGGCCTTGCAACCTTTGCAGTCCAAAAGCGGGTCGCTGAAACCGCCGATGTGACCCGAAGCTCTCCAAGTGCTCGGATTCATCAAAATTGCGCTGTCGAGTCCGACGTTATATTCCGATTCGGTGATGAATTTTTTGAACCATGCTTGCTTGATATTGTTTTTAAGCAAGACGCCAAGAGGACCGTAGTCCCAAGAATTTGACAAACCGCCGTAGATTTCGCTGCCCGGATAAATGAAGCCACGGTTTTTAGCCAAAGCGACAAGTTTGTCCATTGTAAGTTTTGCCATATCGCATACTCCTGAAAATTAAATATAATAACAAACTAAAGATAATAGAATTATCGTTCGTCAAAATAATATTATATACTTTTGCCTATGTCAAGTATTCCGACATTTTTAAAAAATTATCACACAATTTTTGCGCCTTGCGTAAATTGAAGTATGGGGAAACCCAATAAAGAAAAGGAGGTGCAAAAAATGAACGGATGCTTTGGTCAAAACGGTTGCGGTTGTAATTGCTGTGACCTTATTTTGTTGCTTTTACTCTTATCGTGTTGCGGATGCGGCTGTGGCTGCGGATGCAACGGGGGCGGTGGCTGCGATATTTGCAGTTGTTTGCCATTACTTATCATCTTATGCTGCTGCGGCGGATGCGGATGTAAGTAACACTCTTTTCAACGGGAGAGTTTCTCTCCCTGAGCGGGCGGTGGCTTTGCCACCGCCTTATTCTTTTGGGAAACAAGTCGAAATGAAACGTAAAATACGTTGGTTAAAATTCATTATTTAAAAAACAGCTGAATTAAAAAGCCGAATCAATACTACGTTTATGTTTAAAAATTCGTTTTAAAAATCTTGTTGTTGCCTTAAAGCATAGGTCAATTCTTGCAAACATAGCATATAAAGTGAAAACTTTTAAAATGCTCAGTGCGGCAACGGCGTCGCTGTTTTTAATGCTATTGTTTGCTTATGCTAATGCAATGGTGATAAGTCTTGACGGCGGATTTTATTGCGGACTAAATTTGCCTGCGTTTAAGCCGACTAATTTGCTTATGGAAATTTTAGAGCCGATAAATTACGGCGTGCAAATATGGGTGGTGGCAACGCTCGTTTCCAAACGCAATTTCAAAGCGGAATTTTGGTTTCTCGTGCTTACAAACGTTTTAAGTTTGTTTGTACTTGTATTTATGTTTGCCTTAAAGAAGATATTTGCGGCGACTATACTTTTGGGTGTTACGCTTACACTTGAAATAATAACGCTAATAAAACTTGCCGTACACAAAAACGCTTGGATTCCGTATTTATTTACGGTTGCGCTTAACAGTTATCTTTTTATCGTTATGATATGGATTGCGATGAACAACTGATTTAAGTCGACAAAAAGTATCGATATACGAATACGGCTACAATAAAGGTAGATAATAACTATAATTGTAAAACTATGTTCAAAACAATGAAAACAAAAAAGCGATACGCAAAATAGCTAAAACTAAAAAGTAAAATGCTTAAAATTATGCAAATTTAAAAATAATAAACTTAAAAATTATGCAAAATGCAAAAAACAATCTTTTACACTCAATAACTTGTAATATTTTCCTTATTTTGTTATAATTAAAAAAAATAATAGAGGGTACTATGCTTCTTGTTATGGACATAGGCAACACCAATCTCAAAATCGGCGTTTACAACGGCGACGAGTTGCTTGCCACTTGGAGAATTTCAACAGAATACACGCGTACCGCCGACGAATACGGAATGGTGCTTTACGACCTTTTGGCGACAAAAAACGTCAGTTTTAAAGACGTGCGCGGCATTATTATTTCATCGGTTGCCCCCAGCCTTAACTACACAATAGAGCACATGTGCTTTTATTATACGGGTATAAAACCTATCGTCGTTGACAGCGAAACGGCAACGGGGCTTAAAATCGGCTACGACAATCCGTCCGAACTCGGCTCCGACCGAATTGTCGACGCAACGGCAGGCTATCATCTTTACGGCGGACCTGTTATCGTTATCGATTTCGGAAGCGCAACGACGTTCAACGCCGTTACGGAAAACGGCGAATATTTGGGCGGCGCAATTGCTCCGGGAATTAAAACTGCGACTGAATCGCTTGTTATGACGGCGGCAAAGCTTCCGAGAATCGAACTCACCAAACCCGAAAGCGTCATCGGCACAAATACAAAAAGCTGTATGCAGTCGGGTATTGTTTACGGCTATACGGGACTTGTCGATTATATTGTAAAAAAGATGAAAGAAGACAGCCGTTTAAGCTCTGCAAAAGTAATAGCCACGGGTGGCTTGTCCGAACTTATCGATAACAGCGAAATGATTATCGATAAAATCGACAGAGCCTTGGCAATCAAAGGACTTAAAATCATTTACGATTTGAACAAAATTAACTAAATAACGAAATAGGCTAAATAACAGAACAAGCTAACGATATAAGATAGCAACAAACTAAGATAGCAACAAAATAAACTAAAAAAGCTAAATAATGGTTAGTAAAAAAAATTGTTTGGCAGGCAATAGTTGAAAATCGCAGAAAGCGAAAAAGGATAACGCAAATTAAAGTTTAAAACGCCGTTGCGTTTTAAAATCAGGAGTATATATGAAAAAAGTTGGCGTAGCATTACTTGGACTCGGAACCGTCGGCGGCGGAACGTATGAGATTTTGACAAAAAACCGCGAATATTTCCGTGAAACGTTGGGACTTGACGTAGAAGTCAAAGCCGTTTTGGAAAAAAACGTCGAAAGAGCTAAATCGCTCGGTGTAGACGAAAAAATCGTGTCTTGCGACATTAAGTGCGTTACGGAAAATCCGGAAATCGATATAGTGGCGGAATTTTTCGGTGGAATAGAACCTGCAAGAACGTTCCTTCTTGCTTCGTTAAAAGCAGGCAAGAGCATAGTCACGGCAAACAAAGAGCTTTTCTCGAAACATTGGTTCGAGCTTGAAGCCGCCGCAAAAGAAACGGGCGCAGGACTTTATTTCGAAGCAAGCTGCGTCGGCGGCGTACCTATCATCAGAACTATCGAAGAAGGTATGCAAGCAAACCATATTGAGGAGATTAAAGGCATAATCAACGGCACGACAAACTACATTTTGACCGCTATGAGCGATGAAGGCAGCGAGTACGACGTTGCGCTTAAAAGAGCGCAAGAACTCGGTTACGCCGAATTTGATCCGACTGCGGACGTTGAAGGCTTTGACGCCACCTACAAAATTTCGATTTTATCGACGCTTGCTTATCATAAGCGCATACCTATTGAAAAAGTGTCAAGAGAGGGCATTTCAAAGGTAGATGCCGCCGACATTAAAATCGGCAAAGAACTCGGATACACGATGAAACTTCTTGCTTTGTCTAAAAATAAAAACGGCAAAATCGAAGCAAGAGTAGCGCCTGTTTTCGTTCCGACAACGCATCCGCTTGCATCGGTAAAAGGCTCGTTCAACGCCGTCTATTTGCACGGCGACTCGGTAGACGACATTATGCTTTACGGACGCGGCGCAGGAGCTTTGCCTACGGGAAGCGCAATCGTAAGCGACATTCTCTATTGCGCAAAGCAAACCGAACATAAGCGTTATCCGTTTGCGGAAAACGTTGCGTCTAATAGCGGCGATTTTATAAGCGATTACGTTGCTAAGTTCTATATCCGTTTATCGGCTGAGGACGTCGAGGGTGTGCTTGCAAAAATCACGAGCGTCCTTAAAAATAAAAACATCAATATCGAAGCCGTTCTTCAAAAGAAGCCTGTTTCTAAGGACAATGCGCAGATTGTTTTTGTCACCGATAACGTAAAAGAAAGCAGTATCAAAAAAGCTATTGAAGAAATCAAAAATCTCGGAGCGGTCAAGCAAGTCGAATCGCTTTATCGAGTAGAGGAGTAATTTTGGATATCGAAAGGTCTTCGGGAGTATTATGCAATATTTCATCGTTGCCTAGCAAATTCGGCATAGGCAATTTTTCCCGTGACGCCGAAAGTTTTGCTACCACTATTTACGATATGGGCTTCCGTTGGTGGCAGATGCTTCCGCTTACGGCAATAGGCGCAGGCAATTCTCCGTATTCCGGACTTAGCACTTATGCAGGAAACTATTTGTATATAAATCCGTACGAACTTATGGACTTAGGTCTTTTAACTCGTGACGAGGCTAATAATGCAAAATACAACGGTTCGCCTTACAGAGTCGATTACAATTTTGCTAAATGGAACGTTAAAAACTTTTTGCAAATTGCCTTTAACAGATTGGACGATGAGTTTAAAAAGAAAATCGAAGCGTTCAAAAAACAAGAAGGCGAGTGGCTTGAAAACTACGCCGTATTCCAAGCGATTGCAGAACAGTTCGGCACAAAGTGGTGGGAATGGGAAAAAGGTCTTCGCGACCACGACCAAAAAGCTATCGAAGCCTTTAAAAGAGCCAATAAAGAAAGATATGAGTATTTTGTTTTCGAGCAGTACGAGTTTTATAGAGAATGGTACGCTTTAAAAGCAAAAATAAACGAAATCGGAATTAAAATCATAGGCGACTTGCCTTTTTACGTCGCTCGGGATAGCGTTGACGTTTGGGCAAATCCTAAACAGTTTGACCTTGACGGGGCATATCGTCCTAAAACGGTGGCCGGAGTTCCACCCGACGCTTTTTCGGCGGACGGTCAGCTTTGGGGCAATCCGTGTTACAATTTCGACGAAATGAAAAAGGATAATTACGGCTGGTGGCGCAAGCGTGTTTCGCATTGCTTTAAAATGTACGACGGTTTAAGACTTGACCATTTCAGAGCGTTTTACAATTATTTCGCAATCCCGTTCGGCGAAGAGACCGCTAAAAACGGAAAATTTATCGACGGTCCTAAAATGGAACTTATAAACCATTTTAAAAAAGACAACAAGAATGCGTTTATAATAGCGGAAGACCTTGGACTTTTGTCCGACGACGTTGTCGAGTTCATAAAAAAGACGGGACTTCCTGGAATGAAGATTTTTCAATTTGCATTTGACGGAACACCGTCTGCATATTTGCCGCACAACTACGATATAAATTGCGTGGCATATACGGGAACGCATGACAACAATACGACGCTCGGCTGGCTTTACGACACGAACGAAGGCGCAAGAAATTTCGCATTGAAGTATTGCGGTTTTTCGGGCGCAGGTTGGGGTGCAGGCGGTCCTAATTGCGGCTCGACAAAGGCGATTATAAAGACTATTATCGCCTCGAGCGCTCGTCTTGCCGTCATTCCGCTTCAAGACCTTTTGGGCTACGGCGGCGATACAAGAATGAACGTCCCCGGCGTTGCTGAAGGAAACTGGGAATTTCGTGTCGCTTACGATGCGCTTATGAGTCTTGACAGAACTTACTTTGCCGATATAAACGATACTTACGGAAGAACTTGCGGAAAGATATGATAATCTTTTATAGGTTCGGAAAAGTCGATTCGGACGAATTTATTTTCGCCGCTTACGAAAAATATTGCGGTCTTAAAAATATCGATAGAAAGGAAAATAAAATCGTGCGTGACAAAAAGCCGCATTTTGAAAACGACGCCGTAAAATTCAATTTGTCACATACAAAAGACCTCACGGTGGTTGCGATGTCGGATTGCGAAGTCGGAATCGACGTTGAAAAAAGAAAGCCGCTTGACCAAAAACTTTGCAAGTATCTGGGCGTAGAAGATATAGACGACTTTGTAAGGTTAGAAGCGTGCGTAAAATACGACGGGCAAGGGCTTAAAGGTATAAGAAGCGTAAACGAAAAAGAATACGCCGTAAAAAATATAAATTTTTTTCACGATTACGCGCTTGCCGTGTGCGGCGATGAAGATGCGGAGTTTGTGGAGTTAAAGGAGTAATTATGACTAAAAACGAAATTTTGGAAAAACTTAAAGATATGGTTTGCGAACAACTCCGTTTAGAGCGTGATGCGGTTCAACTCGAAACGGAAATTATCAAAGGACTCGGAGCGGACTCCCTTGACCTTGTTGAGCTTTTGATGAACGTCGAAGCCGAATGGAACATTATTGTGGACGATTCCGAAGTAGGCGATTTAAGACTCGTGTCGGACGTCGTCGATATGATTGAAAGAAAAACGAAATAATTAAAAGCCAAACTCGATAATTGAAGTAAACTATGCTAAGTTCGCTTCATCGCCGAGTTTGGCTTTTTTGTTTAATTCTTTAATAATAGGTTTCTTTAATAAATGATTTACTTATAACTTATAATAGATTTTTATATTTAATAATATATCTACTTATATGCAATAACATATTTTTATTTTTAATGTTATATTTCTTTTGTTAAATCACTTCTACTAAATTTCTTTTAGTTTTATTTAGTTTTGCCTTAGCATTTGGCGTAGGCAAAGCCTAGTTTTTTGCTTGTCTATGTGATTTTGTTAAATTATCTGATTTTAGCTAAGGAAGTTTAATTTATACTCAAAACTGTCACAAAGCGCGGTGAGTGACGCTTCCAAAATATCGGTCGAAACACCTACGGTCGTCCACGCTTGCGCTCCGTCCGTCGAAGTGATTAAAACTCTGACGGTTGCGCCCGTTGCTCGCTTGCTGTCGATGACACGAACCTTATAGTCGATGAGAGTTACGTCTTTAAGTTTAGGGAACTGTGTTTTAAGCGCAAAACGAAGCGCAGAGTCAAGGGCGTTGACGGGGCCGTTTCCGTCCTTTTGAACGGTTATAGTTTTATCGTTCGCTTTTATAGTTACGGCGGCATTTGAAAGTCCTGTGTCGCCGCTGTCTTGTTTGCGGCTTGTAAAAACGTAATCTAATACCTCGAACGACGGCGTAAATTCACCTGCCAATTTCTTTGCGAGAAGTTTAAAACTTCCGTCTGCGCCTTCAAACTGATAGCCTTCGAGTTCAAGATTTTTAAGTGTGCTTAAAAGCTCTTTTGCCGTGATTTTGCTTTCGTCGAAAGTCGGGAAAAGAGTTTTTAATTTTTCGATTATGAGGGCTTTTCCCGAGAACTCGCTCAAAAGCACGTCCGACGTGTTGCCGACTTCTTTCGGATTGACGTGTTCAAACGGTAAGCCTTTTGCCGCCGCATCGGCGTGCGTACCTGCCTTGTGTGTAAATGCGCTTTTGCCTATATACGGCATAGAACTTTCAAGAGTTATGTTCGATATTTCGGCAATTTTGCGTCCGATAATCGTAGTGTCTTTAAGATTTACGTTTATTTCATAATCGGTTTTCAGTTTAAGGTCGCAAATGACTGTCGAAAGGTTTGTGTTTCCGCTTCTTTCGCCGAAGCCTAAAAACGTACCTTGAACGTGAGTCGCACCGTTTTCGACGGCGGCTATGCTGCTTGCGACCGCCATGCCGATGTCGTTGTGCGCGTGAATTCCGATTCTGACGGTCGGGAAGAGTTCACAAATTTCTTTTGTGATTTTTCCTATAACCGACGGGAAAGTCCCGCCGTTGGAGTCGCAAAGAACGAGAGTGTCTGCGCCTGCCGTTTTGGCGGCGTTAAGAGCCGCTACGGCGTAGTCTTTATCCGTTAGGTAACTGTCAAAGAAATGTTCGGCGTCGAATATAACTCGTCTGCCGTTGTCGGCAAACAGCTTCACGCTGTCAAAAATCATTTTTAAATTATTGTCGGCAGACGTTCTTAAAACTCTTTCTGCTCCCGATTTTTAAGTTTTTCCGAAAAGACAAACGACTTTATTTGAAAGAGAGAGGGTTTGTATTAACCCTTCGTCATCGCTTGCGGTTTCGCCTACTTTTGCGGTTGAGCAAAAAGCAACGAGCTTATCCGATTTTTCGGCAGCAAAAAAAG
>JAQYCY010000015.1:0-3979 GCA_028724485.1 Bacillota bacterium
GACGGACGAACTTGTTGAAAAGCTCGCGGCTCAGGCAGGGAGCTTAAAGGGTGACGTGCTGGCGAGAATGAGCGTATGTTTTGACACGGTCAAGCATACAAACGACAAGGTGTTTATTATTGTAGACAGAATAAACGACGCATTGATAACTAAAAAGAAAGTCAGTTTTAAATATTTTGACTTTGACGTTAAAGGACAAAAGGTATTGCGCCGTGGCGGAGAGCCTTACGTCGTAAATCCCGTTGCGCTGGTTTTTAGCGAAGATAATTATTATCTTGTTTGCTACAACGACAAGTATCAAGACCTTAGTAACTACCGCATAGACAAAATGCTTGACGTCGAAGTGACGGACGATGATATAACGCCGTCCGAGTGCGTCAAAGACTTCAAGTTTTATTCGCACCCAAAGCAATCCTTTTCGATGTTTCGCGGCGAAATAGAAAAGGTAACGCTCGAATGTGAAAATTCGCTTGCCAACGTAATAATCGACCGCTTTGGCGAGAAAATAAAAATGACGCCGAAAGACTCGGAAAAGTTTACGGTTACTGTGCCTGTGCAAGTCAGTCCGACCTTTTATGCTTGGTGCTTTACGTTTGGCAAAAAAATGAAGATAATTTCGCCGCAGTCGGTTGCCGACGGCTACAAAGCAAGGCTTTCCGAAACACTCGATTCGTTAGATTAAAAGCCTCTGTTAAGTTTAAGATTAAAAACGAAAACGAGAGCAGACATAAACGAAGAATCATAAAGCGAAAAACTTTATAAAATGCAATAAGAATATAAAAGGTAATGAAACATAAAAGGCAAAAGGGCATTTAAAATATAGAGCGATAAAGAGCATAGGAACATAAAAGAAGAATATAAAACAAGAAGATTAAAAATAAAGGGTAAGATAATCATTAAGGGCAATGAATATAGAAAAGGGAAATAAGGATAACAATTAAGGAAAGAAAACAAAAAAAGAAGCAAGCGCCGCTTGCTTCTTTTTTGTAATAATTATAGTTCTAAATAAGTTTAAATTTGAAATAAACAGGCTTAAATTTGTAGCTTAATTTGCAAACGTCATTTGCGCAAACTTGGTTACTAAACGTAGCTTTGCAAATTTGTTTTAATTTAAGCAGTTTTTTCGCTCTAATTAAAATCGTTTGATTTTAATAACAACTTTTTAGCAGCTTATGCCGACAAGTTATTTTGCGGCTTTAAGAATTTCGATAATTTGTTCTTTTGTCGCCATAATCGGATTTACGACGCTTGCGCCGTCGTTAATTGCCGTTTCGGCAATAGCGTCAAATTGTTCTTCCTTGACGTTTGCCGCGCTAAGGGTAGTCGGAAGTCCGACAGCCTCAAATTGTTTGATGAACGAAGCGCAAAATTCTATTGCTTTTTCGGCGCGTTCATCTTTCGGCGTTTGGGCATAAACTTCCGCGCCTGCAAGCGGCAAAAGAAGTTCTGCGTAAGCAGGGCGCAAGGTTTCGAGGTTAAATTTCATAACGTGCGGCAAGAGTATCGCCATAGCAACGCCGTGAGGAACGTGGGCTACGCCGCCGAGCGCGTGACCGATTGCGTGGACAAGTCCGACCATTGAATTAGAGAATGCTATGCCTGCCATAGTTGCGGCATTTCCCATTGCAAGACGATATTCGCGGTTGCCGCCTTCCAAAACCGCCTTAGGAAGATAAGTGGTGATAAGACGAATAGCGGCAAAAGCATAGCTTTGCGAAAGCGGATTTTTTTGCAAGCAAGTGTAACCTTCAACGGCGTGAACCAAAGCGTCAACGCCTGTGTTTGCCGTGACTTTCGGCGGCATCGTTTCCGTCATGGTAGGGTCGATGACCGCAAAGTCCGGAAGAAGGTCATAGCTGATAAATTCCATTTTAACGTTCTTGTCAGGGTTTGCGATAACGGCAACGTTTGTACATTCGCTGCCCGTGCCACTTGTCGTAGGAATTACGGCGAAAGGAATTCTTGCTTTTCTCGGAAGAGATTCAAGTCCCATATAGTCCATAATGTTGTCGCCGCCTTGTTCAATGACGATTCTGAGTCCCTTAGCCGTGTCGATAACGCTGCCACCGCCGAGAGCGAGAATTGCGTCGCAACCTTTTGCTTTGAAGATGCCTGCGATTTCATTGATGACCTTGATAGAGCTGTCAGGCGGAATTTCGGTGTACGTTTCTCTGACGTCTATGTCATAGCCGTTAAAGACTTTAAGAAGTTTGTTGACGGCTCCCGTTTTGGCAAGAATGGCGTCCGACAAAACGATAGGTTTTTTTGCTCCGAGCATTTTAAGCTCGTGCGGAATGTTTTCAAGGGCGTTTTCACCCGACATAATTTTTACGGAATTTAAAAATTCATAATATTTTGGTAACATATTTTCCTCCGATTAAAAAAGAGTGCCGCACAAAAAGCGTACGGAATTTACCTGTTTTGGCGGAACAGGGTTCATAAGTTTTTTTGCAATGAATTTAGGGAAGAGATAACTTTCGACGATGTTCATAATGCGGACAATGCCGAGAACCTTGTAAAGGTCGCCGTTTACCGTGAAGCGGTGTTGAGCGTAGCCGTCGCCGAGTCCTAAACGTCCCGTGAACATTTTAAATGCGCTGTTTACGCCTTTGAAAGACAAAAGAATGTCGGCTTTTTCATCGAAATCGCATTTGTTTGAAAAGACTTTGCCGTCTTTTTTGCCGAAAACCATACAAGGTCCAATCGGGTTAATTGCGATTTTAACCGCAAAATCGTTTGCGACGCTTTTGCCGTCCTTTTCGGTATAGCCGCAAATCTTGTCGAGGTCTTCTTTCACTCTTGAATCGACTTTGTAGGCATAGCAAATTCCTTTTCCGAGCAGTTTCATAACAACGCCGCACATATTGCGTTTAAAGCTGTTGTTTTGTTTTTTACAAGCCATAGGAACTCCTTATTGTTTAATGTATATATTATATAATAATAATCTTTAAAATTCAATTAAAAAATAATTTTTGTGCCGCAAAAACAATAAGTCTTGGGCAAAAAGATAACCGACAAAATGCTGCGTTGAGTTCAATGATAATAGCAAACACTAAAAACGGCGAATTAACAAAATTTGCTTTGCAAAAGCCAATCAAGCACGGACAAGCGAATAGAACAAGTGCAAGCGACAAGCGAAAGAGAAAAAAGAAACGGGAGCGGATAAACAAAAGAAAGAGGCAAAGTAAAAGACAAACGAAGAAACAAAAAAACGGACAAGAACAGAATACAAACGAACGAACAAAAGAGAAGGGCAAGAGCAAGCGGCAAGCGAAAGAAAAAAGGTAAAGAAAAGATAAACGAAGAAAACAAAAAGTGAAAGAGCGGAAAAGAAAAAAATAGCAAGCGATTTTAATCGAAAAATAGAAACATTAAAAAAACCTTAAAAAAAGTGCTTTTTAGGCGTGTATTTCGTTGACAAAAAAATTTAAAAAAAGTAAAATTTAAGTACAGTTAAATAAAGCCAATATAATTAGGAAGATATGGTTCCGAGTTTCTACCAAACACCGTGAATGTTTGACTATTGAGCGTAGTTTTGTTTGAAACCGCACGCCTTTTGACGTGCGTTACCTTTTTTCTTTTTTAAACGCTTTATTTTCAATTACTCGTTATCAAAATAACAAATACATATGAAAATGGAGGTTTTCTATGACAGAAAAAAATCAAGAACCACAAGTCGAAGAAACTAAGGTTCAAGACGTTGAAACTGCCGGACAAGAAAACGTCGAAGTCTCTGCGGACGGCGCAGCAGCTAAAAAGCCTAACAAATTTTTTAAGGGCTTAGACAATTTCTTCCAAATCTCGGCAAACAATTCGACAATCAGAGCAGAAGTTGTCGGCGGTATTACCACATTCTTTGCAATGTGCTATATCTTGTTCGTCAACCCGACGTCAATGATAGGTTCATATCTCGACGGCATCTATACGAGCCAAGTCGCAGTCTTGAACGCTCTTAGAAGCGGTATCTTTATCGGCACTG
>JAQYCY010000016.1:0-2904 GCA_028724485.1 Bacillota bacterium
GGTTGCAACCGCTCGAAGACCACGGGGATTCTCTCCCCGTGCTTCTAGGTAAAGCGTATCCGCAACCACACCCGCGCTTGCGTGTAGCACGTGCAATAGCGAAAATATCAAAAATAATCGTTTCATATTTTATATTGTCCGTTTTTAGTATTGTTTGGCAATTTTTTCTACTGTAGACATGAATTTTTCAAAACTTCCATTTTCCGCATGCGTTTTTATATCGTGGATTGCCGCTTTAAAAAGTTCAAATAGTTCATCTTTTTTGTTAAAAAGTTGCTTTTCAATTGCCGCAAGTGTTTTTTGCCGTCCGTTTACAAGCTTGAAATTTTGCGAAACACGGAAACAACCCGTGAAAATAAATCCGTTATCATATCTAACGGGTGCAATCGCAAATTTTAGATAGTAAGAATACCTATACTTATAAAGAGTATAAAGGCAAATATCTTTAAATTCTTTACTATGTTCATTTTTTTCATATTCAGTAATGATAGTTTTCATTTTAAGCCTTTTCTATTCAAAAATTTCTTTATAAAATGCAGTTCTCCCAAATTTTCCGCTTTTGTAAATTTTTGCGACGGTGCGCCCCGCAAAAACATCGAGCCAGCCTTCAGCGTGGACAGATAAAAGGGCTTTAACACCGTTTTCCGCAAAATCCAATAAAATTTCTTTTATCCTTTCATAGTTTCCATATATATTTTTGATGCCTTTTAAAAAGGTATACCCAGAAAGCGGCTTTATTTCATTCTTTACGCCGTTGACGGTTATTATTTTGTTTATGTCGTCAAAATCAACATAATAAGCACGTGTAAAAGTGCCCATACGTTCCATTTTATCGTTAAAAATTATGTTTTCTTGTTGTATTATCATATTTAAGCCTTTCTATTTTTTTTAATATCTTGCAAAAACGAAGCCGTTTAAATAAACATAATCATCAATAAAAAGGTCGCGGGCATATTTTGAAAAATCAAAATACCATTCTAACTTTTCATTTTTTTCAAATTCTTCATAGAATTGTTCGCGAGCTATCTCTTCAGCAAAGTCTTCTTCACTGTCAAATTTGCCTATGTATTTCCCGAAAAAAGAGTCTAAAGCATCTTCAGCGGTTGTCTTTTGCAAGTCAATAAATCCATAGTTTATAAATTCCGCAAAGGCTTCTCTTCTTTCGTCATCTTCCAATTCTGGAGATTCTATTAATTCCCAAAATTTTGCATCGATGAAGCTCTCAGAAATTAAGCCGAAAAAATCTCCCGCCCAATCCTGGAACATCAATTCGGGGTCGCTTTCGTCTTTGTGCAGTGCCTTGCAAGCGTCAATAAAATCTTCCTTGCAGTCGTATTCGGTCGGGTCAATCCACGCCCCCGCCAAGTTGCCATCATTATATTTTGCATAAGTTCCAACGTATATTCTATATTCCATATGTTTTTGCCTTTTTATTTTGTTGTTTTGTCAAAAGAGTAAATGCTAAAGCTGTCGGTCGGGTTTAACAATGCTATTGCGAAACCGTCTTTAGTTATTTTCAAAATAGCGTCAGCGCCGTTCAATTTGCCGCGGAATTCTATTGGGTTTTGTTTGCAAAAAGATTGCCAAACAGCCAAGTCTGTCGACGTGCCCGCAAACTTTGTAAATTTGCTTTCGCATTTGTTAAACAGTTCTTTAAAAGACCGGTTTGATAAGTTCATATTGTCTCCTTTAGTTGAAGGTTAAAATCTTGTTTAAATGATTATGTTTACAATATCGAACATTTTTTTTAAAATTGCAAGCATTTTTTTTAAAAATTTTATCTTTTTTTAAATATTTTCTTAAGTTGTGATATAATTTAAATTAAATACGATATTTCCAAAACGACAAATCATACGATATAGCAAACCGCAACAAAACGCCACCGTTTATTATAGATTTATATCATCTGAATGTTATGCTATAATATAATGTATTGCCTAGACTTACTAAACCGCCGTTTATATCGTTCAATCTCATTTACGAGTTTGCTATATATCAATTTTTTTGACAAATTGCAAGCTTAAAATTTATAAATATTTAATAAAAAACGTAAATTTTTTTAAAAAATATATTGACTTTTAAACGCAATTTTGCGATATTATAAACATAACAATCAAACAAGATTGTTATATTGTTCTTAACATTATTAACTTAAAAATACAAAACTATGAAAAAATCAGAAAACACAAACTTGAACGACAAGCAAGCTTTGGCAGTTATAGACGAGTTGCGCAAGCAGCTTTTAAAAGTCCAAAATGGACACTGTGGCAAAATTGCCGAAATAAACAATTTCAAAATCCGCCTTGTTTTTTTTAAACAAAACGGGCAAACGTTTTTCCGCGCCGACATCTCGGCAGGACTTTGTGCGTATGTCTTTTTACTTTGTTTAAATTGCGACAACTTTACAAACAACCAGCTTTTAACAATGACCAAACGAGCTTTGAAAGGATATTCCGACAACCTTTAAACCCAGCCAGAACAACACGTACACACAAACCCGCCGACAGATACTGTCCACGGGTTTTTTTTGCCCCTTTTCAAAAAAATATTTTTCTCATTCTCAAAAACTTACAACAAACCCGCCACTTTTCCGCTTGACATCCTTTTTTAAAACATTATAATAGTTGCCCAGACGGGAGACGACGACGGCTACCAAGCTGGGCATACTTAGCAAGCCGCAAGGATTGAGACAAAAACCACCGACAACCGGCTTAATTTCTACATTCAAACGCAATTCATAGAACCGATAAAAACCGAATCAGAATTGTATTTGAACTGTAGCAACCGATGTTGAAATGATTGTCTAAGGTCAGCGCATCCCCACACTGACAACCGACAACCGAACGACAGCCGAAGGGGTAGGGTATTCAGCAAATTAGGGGGAGGGGGGAAGAGATATGAGGT
>JAQYCY010000017.1:0-3301 GCA_028724485.1 Bacillota bacterium
ATAATTAAAATAAAGATAATTAAAATAAAGTTTGATTAACGTTTGTAATAAATTAGGAATTAAGCTATAATCAACCTATGCAGATAAAAAAGCTCTATTTAAAAAATTTCAGAAACTATAAAGAGCAGTACGTCGAATTTAAAGACGGACTTAACGTTTTGTATGGGCAAAACGCCGCAGGAAAAACAAATATGCTCGAAGCTATTTACATTTCCGCACTTGCAAAGTCACCGAGAACGACGAAAGAAAAAGAGCTTGTTTTAAACGGCGAAAAATCCGCAATAGTAAACGTTTTGGTTCAAAAGAATTTAAGAACGCATAAAATTGAAATTCAAATTGATGATAAAGGAAAAAAGCGAATTTTAATCGATTCCATTCCCGTGAACAGAGCGGGCGAGCTTTTGGGAATTGTGGCGATTGTTTATTTTTCGCCTGACGAAATGAAACTTGTCAAAGAATCGCCGGACAACAGAAGAAGATTTTTGGATATATCGTTAAGTCAGGAATCGAAAGTATATTTTAACAATCTTGTCAGATACAACAAAATTTTAAAACAAAGAAACAATCTTTTAAAGCAAGGTTATAATGACAACATAGACGCAATGCTCGACGTTTGGGATAGGCAACTTGCAACAGTCGGCGTTGAGATAATAGAAGCAAGAAGAGAATTTGTCGACAAACTAAAAACGGAAGCAAAAAAAATTCACGACTTTTTGAGTGACGGCAAAGAAATTTTGGAAGTCGATTACGAATCGGAACTTGACGAGATAAGCGATAAAAATCTCTATCTGCAATTAAAGAAAAACAGAGAGAAAGATAAAAAACTTACGTATACGACAATAGGTCCGCACCGTGACGATATAAAACTTACGGTGAACGGAAACGACGCAAGAAAGTTTGCTTCGCAAGGACAACAAAGGAGCATAGCGTTGTCGCTTAAATTTGCTCAACTCGAACTCTACAAACAAGAAACGGATGAAAAACCGATTTTGCTGTTAGACGACGTGCTTAGCGAACTCGACGAAACAAGAAAGGCGCAACTTCTCGAATTGTCAAGCGGTTGTCAAACGATTTTGACTTGCACGGAATATGACGGAAAAGCGGCGCAAAAGCTCAACGTTGTGAACGGAAAAATAAATTTGTAAAAATAAAATCTAACGGCAACCGTTAGATTTTTTAAACTTATTTAAATCGATAAGATAAACTTTATTAAATAGTTAAGATACAATTTTTATAATTTAAATTTAATTTTATATAATAAAAATATTATACAAAAAAAATTTACACATTTATAAAAACATTATTTTGAGTAACCGATTTTTTTAAGAAATGCGTCAACGCCGAGTTTTATGTCATCGAAAGCCATGTCGAAATTTCCCGTATACCAAGGGTCTGAAACGTCGCGGTCAAGACCTGCAAATTCTAAAAGGCGGAAAACTTTATTTTTAGGGTCGCCGTTTAGTCTTATCATAGTGTTTGTGAAGTTCGGAGTATCCATAACGAGAAAATAGTCCGAGCTGTCATAATCGCTTGACTTTAAAAGAGTGGCTTTGTGCTTAGAAAACGGCACGTTTTCCTTTTTAAGTTTTTCTTTTGCGGCATAAAACATATCGTTTCCGAGTTCGTCGGTGTGCGTCGCTCTCGAATCGACTTCAAGGTCGGGCGCAATGCTTTTAAGATAAAATTCTGCCATAGGCGAACGGCAAATGTTGCCGTGACATACAAACGTTATTTTCATAAAACGTAATCTCCCGAATACGGATTGTCATCCGATTTATTTGTAAAATTGTCGTTTTGGTTCAAACCGTCCTGTTCGTCGGTTGTAACAAGTTCTTTGTAGAATTCAAAAGCGGCAAGCTCGTGCTTTGGAATGATCCAGAAAAACAAAATGCCAAGCGTCAGAATTCCGAGAATGTACCAACCTAAATATGAAAGGTCAAGGCAAAAAAGACGCCACTTGTTGCCACGCATAATGCGGTCGCTCTCTTTGATGGCTTGCATTGCGCTAAGCGACGCATCGTCGTGCATCAAATAAAACGCAAGACGATAGCCGTAAAATTTGACGATAGCAGGAATGAGCAAAAGTAATGCCCAAAGGAAAAGGAACACTTGTCGCAAAACGTAAAGCGCAATACTCATTCCGAAACGCTCTTTAAATCCGACGAAAAGCATTGATAAGTCGTAGTCTTCGTGTCGGCTCATTCTGTTTAAAATTCGGACGATGCCGAAGTACATAGGTCCGGACAAAAGCAAAGTCAATGCGGTGCTTAACGCAGATAAGAAATAATAACTTCTTGTCGATGCCGAAACCGACGTTCCGACGCTTGCCACGGCGGCAAGAATAATCGAATAAACAAAATATATAAGCGCGGCTTTGTTCCAGTTGCCCGTCAGTTTTTCTTTTGCCAAATCGTTGAAATACGTTGAATTCATTTTTAACCTCACAGTTATTTTACCACAATATAAATAGGTATACAACAAAAAGGCAAAACGAATAACAAGGAGAGCAAAAATAGATAGAGAAATAAGCGAAACGATATTGATAAAATTCTCAAAATGCTATACTATAAAAGCGAAAAAAAGCAATCGACATTTGATTGTCAAAATTAAAACAAAGGGGATATTTATGAAACTTGCCGAAGCACTTATCGAAAGAGCAAACCTTAAAAACGATATCGAATCATTAAGACAAAGAATGATAGCAAACGCAAAAGCGCAGGAAGGCGTCGAGCCGAGCGAAAAGCCGAGCGACTTGTTAAAGGAATTGGAAACGAAACTTGAAAGATACGAGTATCTGGTTGTTCACATCAACAAAACAAATTCCGAAACAATTTTTGAAAAAACGACTATTGCCGATATGATAGCAAAAAGGGATTGTTTAAAAATGAAGGTTTCGGTTATCGGAAATTTGTCCGAAAGCGGAAGAGCGTTGGTCGACAGATATTCGCGCACCGAAATTGCAATTAAACCTACGTTCGATACAAACGCAATTCAAAAGCAATGCGATAAACTTGCAAAAGAATGTCGTGAACTCGACGCAAAAATTCAGGGCTACAACTGGATAACCGAGTTGAAATAAAAAACAAAACTTAAAAATTTTGGCAATAAGGTAAAAGGGATATAAACTCATTGGTAGAGTGAAGTACCAAGAAAACAGATAGTGTTTTGCCTATTGGCTACGGCAGCAATTTAAAGTCAGCCGTCAATGTTACAAGGGTAAAGTAAAAGTTAAAGTCAGTACCGCATATCGTTTTATCTTATAGGGTGGGACAGGGGAAACGCAGCGAAAGCTGCGTTTTTT
>JAQYCY010000018.1:0-25152 GCA_028724485.1 Bacillota bacterium
GGATAACAAAAGGCATCACCTAAGTGATGCCTTTTGTTAAACCGTGCAGCCTCTATCGATACAAATTACCGAAGCGGAAACCGTGTAGGTTGCTCCTTCAAAGCTTCCTTGTGGCACACGCTAAAATCTGCTTAGTGCTGCTGCGGTCAAGCTCTGACACGGTTCACAGCATAACGTTGCACAAGACCTTGCTATCAACACCCCTTGCACGGCGCAGCCTTCCATAGCCTGCACCTCAATCGGCATTCAACACCGCTATAGCGGATTGCGGTTTACAGGGCACCGCTAGCTCCCCGTTTAGCACGGCTATATTATATTACCATAAACGACGTTTTATAGCAAGCACTTTTTTTGTAGCTTTATAAAAGTATGTTTAGTCACAAACCACATTTATCGTCATTACAATTCTTATTGACCGTTTACCACATTTTTTTTCGTTCCTTATTTTACGTTCCTTATCGGTATCATTAAACTTCATCGCTCTTCCCTTTTCGTTTGCTTATTTCTCAATTCCGTCTGTGTTTTAGCTTTTATCGTTTGCTTGTTTTTCGTTTTGGTGCTAATATACTGCTATGGACAAAAGAATTTTATCATTACAAGATTTTTCATCTGTCGGTCGCTGTTCTCTTACAGTAGCAATTCCGCTTGTTTCCGCAATCGGCAACGAGCTTGTTGCACTTCCGACCGCCCTATACTCTACACAAACCGCAATCGACGGTTTTGCCTTTACCGACTTATCAGATAGCATCTTGCCGTCATACGAGCATTTTAAATCGATAAAAATAAATTTTGACTGCCTCTATACAGGCTTTTTAGGCTCTATGGCGGCAGTTGACGCTGCAATTTCCATAGCAAAAGACTTTAAAACAAGTGGGAAAATAGTTGCCGTCGACCCTGCTATGGCTGACAACGGCGAGCTTTACAGCGTATTCGATAAAGAGTATTACTCAAAAATGTCCGAGCTCGTAAACCTTGCAGACGTGTTGCTTCCGAATTTCACCGAAGGCAAAATGCTTGCAGGCATTTCGTCCGTTTCGACCGACGAAAAAACTGCCGTCGAAGTTTTAAGGACCTTAGAAAGCAAAGGCAGAAAAACCGTAGTTTTATCGGGCGTTACAAAAAACGACCTTTGCGGAACCGCCACACTGTCCGACGGGAAAATCACGTTTGAGTACAACAAAAAATTCGACAAAACCGTGCACGGCGCAGGCGATATTTTGTCGTCAATAGTTTTATCGTTGACTTTAAACGGACTTTCATATCACGAAGCGGCACAAAAAGCCGTCGATTTTATACACTTTGCAATAACGGAAACGACAAAAGAAAACAAAGATTTGAGATTCGGTCTCGACGTCGAAAAGTGTTTGCGATTCTTCTTTGATTGATTTCAAACCGACCAAACAAAAACTGTTATTTCAATTTCAATGCTTATTCCGATTTCAAAAATTATAAACGGCTAAAAATCCGTCAGCTTCATTATTAAGTTCGTTAGCACTATTATAACGTTACTTATCCGCAACATTTTAACGCAATCTTATCGATTGCGTTTTTTTGTCAATTTTTGCGGCTTAGGTTCATATCTTAGAATATGAGAATTGCGGTTTATGACAGCGGAATAGGCGGACTTACAACGTTAGCAAAACTCATAACCGCCTACCCCGATTGCGACTACCTTTATTTTGCCGACAATGCAAGTTTTCCTTTCGGACAAAAAGACGTAAAATCATTAAAAGCCAATCTTACAAAAAACGTCGAGCGTTTGAAAGCCGAAACCGACGCTCAAGTCATAGCGTGTTATACGGCATCTTCTCTTTTACAAAAAACTGCAGGGCTTTTCACGCTTTCGCCTAAAATCAAAGACGAAAAAACGTTGCTCATCGCAACGCCTAACACTCTAAAAACGTTAAAACCTAAATGTATGACTGCCGATACCCCTTGCCTTGCCTACATAATTCAGACAACTTTATTATCAGGCGAAGACGTCACGGCGGTTGACAGTTACCTTTTTGACACGCTAAGCCATTTTATAAAAACCGAAACCGTTTCAATCGGTTGCACACATTATAATTTCATTAAGAAAAATATAAAAGCCATTCTCGGTGCAACCGAAATTCTCGACGGCTCGGACGATCTTGTCAATAATCTCGAAAGCATCGTCGTTCCGTCCTCGCACAGCGGAAGAGTGACTTTCTGGTTTTCCGGAAAAGACGACACCGAAAGTTACGTCCAACTTACCAAAAGATTGCTCGCAAAAGAATTCGGTTAAAAGGTTTTTAGCTATGCGATTGCGCTTTCTCCAAAGGCGGCAAAATTTATTGCCGAAGCCACTATATCGGCGGTAGAATCAACCAAAAAATCGATCTCTTTCGGAGCGATAATTAAGCTCGGCAAATTGTTTTCCACAAGCGTTTCGGCATATTTTGCGGCATTAAACGTTTCGCCGCATTTTTCGTCATAACTTGAAACGGCTCTAAATATAACCTTGTCCAACTTAGCAACAAGCGGCACGCCTATCGCAAGCGTAGGCACTTTAAGCGTTGAAAAGCTAAGTCCCGTACGCCCTCCGCCTACGCCGCTCGCAGGTTCTATTCCTGCCGTCGAAAGTTGAAAACTCTTTCCGATTCGACTGACTTTCGACGTACATAGCGTGTCTATCGCAATCACCATATCCGGCTTAATTTGTCCGACAATTCCTTTTACCACGTCGAACGATTCCACACCCGTAACGCCGTAAACGTTAGGCGCAATCGCCGCGAGCGATTTTAAATAGCGACCGCCGTAGCCGTTTTGAATTTTACTTCTCGTTACGGTCACTCTTTCCGAAACTTTCGGGCCGAAGCAGTCAGCAACAAGTCCGCCGTTTCCAAGGCCGACCACAAGAATATTTTTCTTCACTCCGCCGCTATAAAGGCTCATTTCCTTTATTGCGTTTCCAATCGCTTTGACAAGAAACTTTTTGTCCGATTCGGTCAAAAAACTTTTTTTGACGTCAAAAGTAACGTATACTCCCTTAGGCTTATCTAGTTCTTTTGCCGTTTGTTCGGTTTTAATGTTAGTTACCGTTTTTTCGATAAACTCCATGTTACGCTTTTGTGTGTATGCGTTTGCGCTATTTTCTAACGTATCGATTGCAATTTCGTTGTAAAAATTGGTATTCATAATTTTATTATCTTTAAATTGAAAAAATCAATTCAATTTTGTTGCAAAAAAAATTCTTGTATGGTATTATTCTTAAAGTAAAAACTTAAGATGTTTCAAAAGGAGAAAAAAATGCCTAACATCAAATCAGCAAAAAAGAGAGTTCGTGTTTCACAAAGACAAAATGCGGAAAACGTTTCACAAAAATCACAAGTAAAGACAGCTATCAAAAAGTATAACGCTGCAATCGAAGCAAAAGATATCGCTCTTGCAGAACAACTTTTGCCTGAAACTGTTAAAGTTATAGATAAAGCAAAGTGCGATGGTATCTTCCATCAAAACACAGCTGCAAGAAAGGTTTCCCATCTTTCTAAAGCTTTATCAAACCTTAAAGCCGCAAAATAATTACGAACAATCAATAAGAGTCCTGCCCTATCGGCAGGCTTTTTATTTTGCATTGCTTTCTGTTTTAAATTACTTTTTTCTTGCCCTACTTTTTTATTTTATGCTACTTTAAATTTTAAATTATACTCTTTGTACATAACGATTAAATCTATTCTTTATTTGCGTCGAGTGAAAACTTTTCTGTTTGGACTAAACATTTCAAATTTAAAAACCGAATATCAAAATACAAAGAAAAAGACTACGCAAGCGTTGTCTTTTTCTTAAATAACATAATATGTTTTACCAACAAACTTAGGTTTATTTGGTATTCCATTTGACAGAGCCGTCCTTTTCAAGCTGACCCCATTTGCCGTCTTTCTTTACCTTTGCCGAGCCTTCTTCAAAAGGAGTTGCGGCGTCAAACTGAAAATCGATAACTATTTTGTTTTCTTTATTTATGTAACCGCATTGTCCGCCTTTTACCACCATGGCAAAGCCTTCGGAAAAACTGAGTCCCGCTTCGTAATCAAAGGGAATTACAACATTGTTTTCAGAATCGATAAATCCGCATTTTTCATCGAGTTCGACAAGAGCAAGTCCTTCCTTAAAAGAAAATACTTCGTCGTACACAGGCGGAATAACGTTTTTTTGTCCGTCATAAAAGCCCCATTTCGTTCCGCGCTGAACTTTTCTCCATTCTTCGGGCGGATACGGCGGCTTAAACTGTTTGACTTCCGGCGGCGCATAATGAGGTCTTCCTTCGCCTTGTCTTAATTTGCCGCTAAGCGTAAAGAATTTGCGATTTGGCAACTTTTCTTCCACTTGCTTTTCCTGTTTTTTAGGCGGCAAAGACGCAGGTTTTTGAGGTTGCTTTTGAGTTTGTTGCGGTTGCTTTTGCGAAGACGGCTCATGCACTTTCGGCTGGTCCATTCTGGTTGCGAAAGCAAATCCTTTTTTTTGCAAGCATTTAGATATTTCAACAAACTGCTTTTTGCCAAAAGTCTGAACCCTGTACATATCCTTTTCGGTTTTTTTGACTAAATCGGATGCTGTTTTAAAATTGTTATTTTGCAAGAGAGTCAAAGTCGGAGCCGAAAGCCCTAATTGTTCTATCAAAACTTTTCTTGCGGCCTCTTCCATTTTCGCATCATATACGTTCGACGGCTGTTGCTTATCGCCTTTCTTATTGTAGTAAAACTTCTTTTTCGCCATAATATCTCCTTTTGTCATTATAACAAAAAGTTTAAAATATAGCAATAATTTAAACTACTTTAAACATTCGTTTTATATTAGGTTAATCCCGCCGTTTTCGTCATATTTTTTGTCACTGTATAGGCCAATTTGTCAAGGCTATTATTGACTTATCGAAATAAATAATTTATTATATATATAATATTGAAATTTAAAAACGGTCAAAAGTAAAAACCGAGCTGTAAAACATTGCGCCGTCAAATCACAACATAAAACTTAAAGCTCAAACAACAAAAACGGAGTTATTTTATGCGAAAAGCCATTTTAATTTTATCATTGACATTTATCGTCGCTTGCGTGGCGTGTTTGCTTTTTGCGTGCAATTCCGTTGCTTACGCGGACGAAGCATCCAATTATGAAATCGTTTTGCCTGACAAAAACTATGCGCAATTTAAAGAACCGTCGGCTTACTTATTCGCAAACGGCTCTCATTTCGTTGCCGATAACGGCAAAATTATTCGCTATGACGAAAACGTTAAAAAAGACGGCTACACTGCCGCAAAATTTTACAACGTCGATTTTACGATAAAATCTATGACGTATTTTGAAAATTCGATTCTCATGAACAGCGGAAGCGAATTCAAAAAGCTCGACCTAACGGACGGAACAATAGCTACGCTGACGCTTGACGGCGTCACTGCCGATTACAACCTTTTTGCAAGTGGCGGACTACTGATTGCCGTTTGCAGAAGTAACGGACAGACAAAAACTTTTGACGGCTCGTTTTCAAAGATTGCCGACCAAACGGTCGAAGCATTTACAAACAGCTACATTTACGCATTAAGCGATTTCGTTTATTCGTTATGGTTCAAATTCGATTTGGAAAGCGGCGCGCATTATTTTGTAAGCAAAATAAATCCGCAAACTTTTGAAACGTCAACCTTGTTTGAAACAAGCGCTTTAAACAAATTGTGCGTCGGCAGTAGCTTTGTCTACGTTTTATCGGAAGGCAAAATCGATGCTTATAATTTTGAAGGCAATTCGATTTTTTCTCAAAACGTCGTATTCGACGATTCAAGCGTTTACGCAAACGGCAATTTCGTTTACGTCTTGAACAAACAAAGCAAATCGATTGATGCGTTTACAGCCGATATAAACGGCTTGACGCATTCCTATTCTATCAGGCAAAACGGTGACGGCTCGCACTTAACAAACGTTAAAAACGCAATTAAAACCGCAAACGGCATTATAGCGACCGATGCGGACGGACTTTATTATAACGGCGGAAAAATCCTTGCCGAAAACGCTGACGCCGTATGCCGATTCAACGGCAAAGTTTACTTTACGGCAGGCGAAAACATTGTGTCTTATGACGGTACAGCGACCGAATCGTTAAACGTAGGAGATAAAATAACAGATATTGCGGCCGGCGGAACGGGCGTTTTTATACTTACGGAGAATTCAGTTTTGAAATACGACGGCGTAGCTATAAGCGAATTTAAAAACGTCGGCGGCAGAAAAATCGCCATGGCAGACAGCGGTAATATGATTTACGTTTTAGGCGACAGTTTTACGGCATACACCATAGACGGTCAAACAGCTACGTTCCCGTTTAACGAAAGCGTCGAAAACATAGTCGATTTCGATATCGACTTTATCGGCAATTTACTTATTGCAGAAAAAACAAAACTCGTTTACTACACACGCTCCCTTTTGAATTTCGACAAAACGGCAGAAATAGTTCTTAAAAAACAAAACTTTGATTTGGGCGAATTGACGAGCGTATCTATAAGCGGCGAAAACGAATGTATATTTACAACGACTAACGACTTTGTAGGTAAAACGAACACGCTTAGTTTCATAACCGAAAGCAACTATTCATCGTCAACTCCGCCACAAGCCGAAAACGTTTCAAACGCCGTAATAAACAAAACGTCCTTTTTCTATAAGGACTATAAAAATTTTGAAAGCGTCGAAGAAATCGGAAAGAATTCAAAGATTATCGCTTTAAACAGCGCCGACGAAAACTTCACTTACGTTTTGTGGGGCAAGAAACTCGGTTATATCAAAACGGCAGACGTTACGCTGACCGCCGACGAGTGGACAAAACAAAACAACTTGAAAGTCGTCATCGCCGTTACAAAGCTGTACGACTATCCGTCGCAGGAATCGTCACCGTTTATAACAGTCACCAAAGGTACCAAACTCACCATTATCGGCGAGGGCTATCAAAACGAACAAAGCTGGTACAAGGTGGAATATGACGGCAAAAAGTATTACGTCAACGTTGCGGGCTTATCTTTCGACACCGAACACGCCTTAACAAACGAAAAAACCGTTTACGGCAGAGCGACCGCCGCAAAAATCGGCGAAAAAGTCACGCTCTATGCTCTGCCCGATAAAAACTCAACGATTGTCGATTATATAATAGACGGAAAGGAATTGACCGTTATAGGCGAACAAGTAAACGGATTTTACAAAGTTAAAATCGGCACGCAAAACGGATATATAAAGGCTTCCGAAATTAAAATCGGCGGACTTACAAACGCGCAAATAATCGGCATAACCTGTGCCGCAATAGCGGTCGTAGCAGGCATTGTTATACTCATAATAACAACAAAGGTCAAAAAGAAGAAAGATGCCGAAAATAAGACCGACGAAATTAAACCGCTCAAAAAGAGAATGTAGCCCCATCTTCCTTGCGCTCGATTTACGGTTGAACAACAAAAAAGACGAGCCTATGCTCGTCTTAAATTCAATTTATTATTTTATCTTTTCTTGTAACTTCGTTACAATGTTTGCAGTTTCCGATTCGGTTTTTAAATTAAAAATTAAATAACTGTTGCTTTTTGTTTTTACTATTGCATATTTGGACACGTTATGATAAACATACAGCTTAAAACGTCCGTAATCGTTATTTATGAACGTACCTGCGCTAATTTTATACAAATCGCTTCCAAGCTCCTTACTGCCCTTTGTAAAACTCGAGGCAAGTGTTACAGACTCAATATCGCTTATAGAAACTTTTGTAGATTGTGTTAAAGTGGCTTCTACTTTAAGAGTATCGCCGTCGATAGTTGCGGTAACGTCACCCACCAAAAAGATAACAAGCAATATACAAAGCAAAACCAAGGCAGCACCGCACCAAAGTGCGATTTTGCTAATTTTAATCGAATCGATTTTTTTATCGTTTGTAGACTTTTCGGTTTTTATCTCGTTTTCGCAAGACTGCAAATCGATAAAGCTGTTTTTGTTTGAGTTATTCTTCATATAAACCTCAAATTTATTGTAACATAATAAGACAAATTTGCAAACATTATTTTATTAACCTTAAAAAAAAATTTATAAACCGCTACTACAAATAAAAAACGCTACACATTATTCAAGTCTTTATAATTTTTACCGAGAAATGCCTTTAAAACTAAAAACGTCTAAACTACTTAAAAAACTTAGTTAAAATTATTTAGCTAAAACTATTTAGAAAACCTCTTTATCGATTTTAAGTAATCTATTTTTTGCAACAAAAAACGGCTTTTAAAAGCCGTTTTTCATTGATTTGATTTACTACAATTATTTTTTGTTTTCTTCCTCTTCAGACGGTTTGAAAACAAGTTTAGGAACAGTATAAACAAGTTGAACTACTCTTCCTTTTGAAGCCTTAATAGCCTTAATTGAAGCAAGTTCGAATTCGTTTGCCGTAACCGAAAGTTTGACTTCGATATTGGCAGTTCCGACGATTGACAAGTTGTTGATACTCTTGTCGATTACGTTCTTTCTTTTAAGCGTTGACAAATCAACCGAGCCGCCATAAGGATATGCCTTTAAAATATCGGCAAGGGTCAAGGTCGCCTTATGCAAAGTTTCAGGTCTTTCGACTTCACGAAGAATCATGCTGAATTCCTTCTTATCTTCCTTTGCTTCGAGTGCCTTCAATTTCTTTTCGGCGTTTTCCTTAGCTTTTTTGAGTTCTTCAAACATTTTTTCTTCGTCTTTCAAAGATTGTTTGAAATCAGCTTGCTTTTTCTTGACTTCCTTCGCTTCTTCTGCCTTTTCCTTGGCTACTTTATCTTTTTCGGCTTTTAAACGTTTTGCTTCTTCTTTAAGTTGAGCGTCGCGAGCTTTTTGTTCTTCTTCAAGAACCTTTTTTGTTTCGGCTTCTTGACGTTTCTTTTCTTCCAAACGAGCTTTATCTACTTCTTCTCTCGCTTTTTTTTCGGCTAAACGTTTTTGCTCTTCAATTTTTTTCTCTTTCTCGTTTTCTTCTTCTTTGGCTTTGCGAATTTTTTCTTCTTCAGCCTTTTGTTTCAAAATAATCTTAGCTCTTTCTTTTGCCGCGTTTTCGGCAGCCGCGCGGTCAAGCATAATTTCTCTTTCACGAGCAAGTCCGCGTTGACGCTCTTCTTCGACAAGACGTTTTGTGTTAGCCGCTCTTTCTTTTGCTTCTTGTTGACGAATTTTTTCTTCTTCAGCTTTAATTCTGTTTCTTTCTTTTTCGTCAGCTTTTATTTTTGCGTCTATTGCCGCTCTTTGTTTTGCACGAGTTTGTTCATACTCTTTTCTTTCGGCGGCAAGTTGTTCGGCTCTTTGTTTGTCGAGAGCTTCTTGTTCTTTAAGAGATTGAGCAATTTGAGCTTTAATAAACTTTTCGTGTTCGGCTTTTGCTCTTGCGTCCGACGAAGTGCGGAGTTGTCTTTCTTTTTCGCTCTCTTCTTGGAACTTTTTAAGAGTCATTGCCTGACGTTTTTCACGCTCTTCTCTGAACTTTTGGTCAGCCTTCATTTCGGCTTCTTTTTCTTTTTGATGTTCGGCAGCCTGACGTTGAGATTCTGCCAAAATCGACGTCATATAACGTTCACGTTCTTTTTGATAAGCCGCTCTTTCCTTTTCTCTTTCTTTGAGAATATTTTCTTGTTGCTTAGCAAATTCGGCGGCTCGCTTTTCGACGTCTTTTTGAAGAGCTTCTCTTGCCTTTTCCGATTGTTTTTGGTCGGCAATTTTTTCTTTTCTTGTTTCTTCGAGCTTCTCTTCGATAGATTGAATATAAGCTCTGGATTCCGCTCTGCGAGCTTTTTCTTGATCCGCTCTGATTTTTTCGAGCTCTATAAGACGAGCGGCATATCTTTCCTTAGCTTGCTCTTCAAGAATACGACGTCTTTCAGCCGCCTCTTCTTCGGCTCTAAGACGTTCCATCTCTTCCTTTTCGCGTTTAGCTGCTTCGGCAATCCATTTTTCTCTTGCTTCGGCCTCGGCCTTGCGCTTCTTTTCAAGCATTTCGGCTTCCTTCATAAGTTTAGCTTTTCTTTTTGCTTCTTCGTTAGCCTCACGTTGCTTGACGTCCTCAAAACTTTGTCCGATCAAAGAATCGTCACGATGTTTCGCTTTCGCCAAACAGCGGTCGTTCAGCTTCGGTTCAGCATACTGACTTGTATATTTGCCCATAATTTCCTCCTAACAACGCCATAACATAGTTTATAATATTGATACTGCTAATCAAATAATACTATATCTTGCTTTATTTTATCAAATATCGCAATAAATTACAATACCTTATTTAATTTTTTTTAATTTTTTATTTTTCTACATAAAAACCGACAAAAGTGGAAAAAATTTTTCTGTCAATAGTATAATTTTAACAAATACTTAAAAAATCTTTGATTTTAATAAGCAAAATTAAAGATTTTCATTTTCAGTCATCTTTGTTTCTTGGGTTTTAATGACAAATACAACAGCAGCCTCATTAACCCGACCGCTTTAAATTTTATAAAACGCAATAAAAAACATTGAAAAATCAACGGAACTATTTGACGACGCTATTTAAAGCAAAGTAGCTATCATTTCAATTTTAAGCAACGTGTAACATTCCATGCAATATTCTTAAAAAGCAAAATTGCCACATATTGCCACATTAATTAGTTAAAAAACAATCAATCTACTAACTTAAAAATAATTATTCATACAATGATTATAACAAGCCGCGTAACTTATAGGTTTTATAAGATTACCGCAATACTTTATCGTTTTACTGCGCCCTTGAACATAAAAAAACCTAAAACATAAATGTTTTAGGTTTTTGGTGGAGCTAATGGGATTCGAACCCACGGCCTATGCGTTGCGAACGCATCGCTCTACCAACTGAGCCATAGCCCCATATAAAAGCCCGATGGGCTTTTATTGTTATTAAGTTATTGAAACAAATTTTCAAAGCGTCATTATTCAATCTGTACATATGTGATTTTAACGACACTACGCAACTACGCTTTAGCGACGTGCAATATAGTTTTTGCCACATATTTCATAACGGCTTTAAAATTTAGTAATCATCGACAACAAAACTTATTATTGTTTGTCATTTAAATCTTCGCCGTTAATTTCGGCAGTTTCCGACTTCCCGCCTTTGCGTTTAACCGCAACGCCGACTGTGATTGCCATTGCTACAAGCACAACGCTCATTACGACGCCCATAACGATTGCCGTAATCTTTTGATCTTTTGAAATTTCGGTAGTTGCAGATTGAGGTCTGCCGCTTCCCGAGCCTAAGCTCAAAACGATTTCCGAGTCGGTATTCTTCACATAGCTCGGAAGAATTTCTTCAACGTATGCAAGTCCCGTTAAAAATCTCGGAGCGTATCCGTTCAAGCCGTCGCAAGAGTCGTTGAGCAACGGACCGTGTTTTACTCCGAAAACGAGATGAGCGTTTTTAACGTTCAACTCTTGACCTGCCGTTGCGCTACGAGCCGGAACAGTACCGTCGCCTGCGCCATAGAATTTGCCGTCTTTGTATCCTGCAATCTTTTGACCCGTACCCGACGATTGTCCATCGTCTCTGCCGTTTATGTAGCGGTCGTAAATTGTACCTTCTGCGCTGAATTCGCTCAAATCACTATCGGCGTAATCAAGTTTCCAGTTCCCGTTTTCGGCAGTCATCAAATGCGTAACGCTACAAGTAGAAACTCCGACGCCTAAAACGTATTCAGTCGGAACGAGTTGAGAAACGTGAACCTTTTCGGTAGACGTAGCGTCTTCAACCCAATACCCGAGTTCGCTGTCATATTTAGCATTGACGTAAAACGATTCTTGATAGCTCTTCAAGTTTTTGATGTAATCTTTTACGTTACCTTTTGAGTCTTTTGCCCAAGATTGATTGCAAAGAGCTTTATAAAACTCTTCATAAGTCAATGCGCGTCCGTCGATAGTAATAGGCGACGTTCCGACTGCATATAAATCAAAATATTTCGCGTCAGGCAAAAGTTCGACAATCGAAGGAATTGTACGAGCAACTTCCGCAAGATTGAATTCAAGACCCATTGCTTTCAAAATCGGTTTTAATGAAGCAAAAGCGTCTTCACTGAACAAGTTGGTGATTGCATCCATACTTCCGAGAAACGGAGCGCCAAACGGAACGAAAAGTTCGACCTTTGCTCTATTTTCGGCTTTTTGAAGCCAATTCGAAACTACAAGTCCGCCCATCGAGTGGGTATAGAATTGAACTTTCTCATAACCGCACTTGTTAATGAAATTTTCAAGATGTTTTGCCGACTCTACGTTGGACTGACGCCAATCATATTGCCAAACCAAAACGTCGTATTGTTCGTGATAATATCCGTAAAGAATTTCCCAAAGATAGCCCATTCCGCCAAAACTGTCGGCAGGGTTAGAGCTTTGCATATTGCACACTCTACCCAAGGTATTAGGAACGCCCTCTTCGTCACAGCCGAGATATTCGAGCAAAATGTTTTGCAGCAAACCTTTTTTGGTTTCGATATACTCTGCGTTTCCCCTTTCGCTATCAGGATATTTATCGTTCAAAGCGTTGAGTCTGGACGTGTATATTTCGGCAAGTCTTAAAAAGCCTGTCGGACACCACATAGGTTTGTCGGTAGATTCTTCATATAATGCGCTTGCCATAAGCCCCGGAATCAAAATCATAGCCTTGTTTTTTGTTGGCGTATAATTCTCTTCGTAAATTGCGCCCTTAGCTTTATCTGTAACGTTGTCGTTATCGGTGCAAGCGGTAAGCACTGCAAGCAACGCTGTAAAAATAGCTACCGTTAAAAGTAATGCAAGTACTCTTTTAGATTTCATAAAACCCCCTTATCATTTAGTTTTACGATTAAAAGATTATGCTTTATACATTCTCTTTCTGGCTGCTTCAGCCTTCTTTTTACGTTTGATCGATGGCTTTTCATAAGCCTCTCTCTTTCTCAAATCGCCAATGATACCATCTCTTGCGCACTTTCTTTTAAAACGACGAATAGCGCTTTCCAAAGATTCGTTTTCACCTACTTTGACCGTTGACATTGTATTCACCTCCTTTGAGAAAAGACTGTGGTTTTCACACAGTGCCTATTTTACACTTTGACAAAAAACTTGTCAACTGTTTAAACGAGCTTTTAAGCCATCTTATCAGCTAATTGCTGACCGCCGAGAATATGAATATGAAGATGCTCCACGCTTTGGCAAGCGTCTTTACCCTTATTCGATACAAGTCTGAAACCGCCGCTAAGTCCCAATTCGTCAACCATAGTCGACAATTTCTTTATGCACTTAGCCAAAATGACGGCTTGATTGTCGGTCATTTCGACGATATTCGCAAAATGCTCTTTCGGTAAAAGTAAATAATGAATTTCGGCTTGCGGCGCAATATCTTTTATAATCAACATATCGTCGTCTTCGTAAATTTTTGTCGAAGGAATTTCACCTTTAATGATTTTGCAAAACAAACAGTTTTCCATAATAACTCCTTTATTTCTTTGAATATGTTTATTACTTGTTATTTCTTTGAATATATTTTAACTTGCTCTTCATTTTAGATAATAGTTTTTCAGTTTAAACTTTTTGAATGCAATGCGTAACAAAAACACGATTTGCGGTTTAAAATTTAGCTATATGTTTAAATATGCATTGTCACTATACCTAACAAAAACCATAATACTACTTTTTATCAGGTCATTTCAAGCCGTCGCGATAAATTTCGGAAGGAACAATCGTTTTTATTTCCCCTGCCTTTCCGTCGCCGTAAACGGTTATGTAATTTTCGGAATGTCCGCACATTTTTCCGTTCGCACGATTTTCAAAAAGCACTTCAAGCGGTTTTCCGATAAATTGCGAATTGTACGCCGTTTTCAATTCTTGTTTTAAAAGGCTCATTTTGCGTTGTCTTTCAAGCAAAACTTCTCCGCCAAGCGGTTTTAGTTTGAAAGCGACAGTCTTCTCTCTCGGTGAAAAAGTAAAAACGTGTATATCGGCAAATCCTACTTTTTTTGCAAATTCGTAAGATTCGTTAAAATCGTCTTCGGTTTCGGTCGGGTATCCGACTATTATATCGGTTGTAATTGCCGCCATAGGGAAATAACGCCTTATAAGTTCGACGGCAGCGTAATACTCCTCTGCCGTATAATGTCTGTTCATCGCTTTAAGCGTTGCATTTGCGCCGCTTTGAAGGGATAAATGAAAATGCGGACAAAAATGTTTAAGTTCTTTAAGGGCAAGTAAAAAATCATCGTCGATGACGCCCACTTCAAGCGAACCGAGCCTTATCCTGACGTCAAAATTCCGAACCGCTTTTATAAGGTCGGTAAGGTTAAGCCCTATATCCAAGCCGTAAGCCGATAAATTTATACCTGTAAGTACGATTTCTTTTGTGGTTTTTACGGCTTCTTCTATCTCTAAGGCGACGTTTTTCAAATCACGACTTCTGCTTCTGCCTCGCATATAAGGCACTAGGCAATAGTTGCAAAAATTGTTGCAACCGTCCTGCACTTTCAAATAGTGTCGCGTTCTAAGGCTTAAAGCAACGCCCGTTTCTTCAAACGTCGAAGCTGTCGGGTTGCAGCCGCAAGCGGATTCGGATAGGTTCTCAAAATTTATGAGCGCAAGTTTGTTCGCCGTTCCCGAAACGTATACCACGTTGTCTTTAATTCTGAACTGTTCCGCATCGTTTTGCGACGCACAGCCGCATACAAAAATTTTACAGGCAGGATTTAAAGATTTAGCTCTTTGAACGGCTTGACGGGATTTCCTTTCTGCCTCGTTTGTCACGGCGCAAGTGTTGATAATGTAAACGTCGGCAAATTCAAGCGTTTCGGTCACGTCGTAACCTTTCTTTTTAAGTCCGCTGACTATTGCGTCGCTGTCATATTGATTGACTTTGCAACCTAAAGTAAAAACGCAAACTTTCATACGTCCATCTCCCCCGCCTTATACAAAACTAATGCGCAAGCAACGATAGACGCGGTTTCCGCTCTCAAAATTCTTTTTCCGAGCGATAAAATTTTTGCTCCGCTCTTTTTAGCTTTATCGACTTCTTCCTTTGTAAAGCCGCCTTCGCTACCCACAACGATTGCGATTTTTTTGCCCGATATATCCGTTTTTGAAATAGACGTCATATCTTCGTCTTCGTAAAAAAAGCAAACTTCGTCGAAATCTTTAAAACGCGATAACATTTCGTCAAAACTTATCGCTTCGTCTACGACGGACAAGAACGCCGAGCCGCATTGCTTTGCCGCTTCAAACGAAATTCTTGTTCCGCGTTCCGCATTAAACTGCTTTTCGGCAGTATTATGCGAAACGAAAGGAATGACTTTTTTTATTCCGAGTTCGACGCATTTTTGAATTACAAGGTCGAGCTTTCCGCCTTTCAAAACCGACGGAAAAAGCGTAATATCGCAAACAGGTTCGCATATTTTTACGCTTTCGTCTATCTTAGCTTTCGCCTCTTTATCCGAAATTTCGGTCAACGTGCAATAATGCTCGTATCCGTCGTTAAAGCAAACGATAATTTTATAGCCGACTTTCATTCTCAGCACTTTTTTTAAATGCAAAAACTCGTCGCCGGTTAAGGTGACGATATCGCCGTTTCTGAAATTCGGTTCGATAAAAAATCGTCTTAATTCCATATAAGCCTAAACGCCCTCCAATCGCCCTCTTCACGTCTTTCGTCAACGGTAAATCCGAGCGAAAGATACTTATCTATAACTTCTGCTTCTCTGCTGTCGATAATTCCCGACATTATGAGAACGCCGCCTTTTGCGATATGCTTACCTATACCTTCAGCAAGTCGAAGCAAAATATCCGCCGTTAAATTTGCGAATACGACGTCGCCTATCTCGCCCGTTTTGGCAAGAAGGTCGCTTTGTTCGATTTTTACGTCCACGTCGTTAAACTTTGCGTTTAAGGTCGCCGCTTCGATACATTGAGAGTCGAGGTCGCACATATAAACGCTTTTCGCGCCTAAAATGCTCGCCGAAATTCCGAGTATTCCGCTTCCGCACCCGACGTCGATGACTTTTTTTCCGACAAGCGACGGCGTAAGGTCAAGACACATTCTTGTAGTTGCGTGTTCGCCCGTTCCGAAAGCCATTCCCGGTTCGAGTTTTATTGTCTTTTCGCCATTTTTCGGTAAGTAATCTATCCACGACGGAACAACGGTTATCGATTTTGTGACAATCGGCTTATAATGCTTTCTCCATTCCGTCGACCAATCGAGGTTTTCGAGTTTTTTTGTAGTCACGTCCAATTTGACGTTTGGCAATAAAAGCTCTTTCATTTGGTCGAAACGCGACAAAAATTCTGTCGGTTCGCCTTCGATAACGGTAGTCAAAACCGCCCTGTTATCAGGTTCGTTCAAAACAGAATCGTCCACGTAATCCCAACTCGTGCCGTTTGTCAGAGCGTCAACGACGTCCGCTTTGTCTATTATGCTTACGCCTGCCGCTCCCACGCTAAACAAAATGGCAGAAACAGTTTCTGCCAAATCGTGTGTGGTTGTAATTTTAATTTCAAATTGTTCCATTAAAGTTTATCCTTGTATTCCTTTTGCATAGGGAATTGTTTGCTCTCGAACGTCGTTTGCAATTTTTTAAGTTCTTCTTTCTGCGCCCTTGAAAGACTCTTCGGGACTTCGACGATAATCGTCACAAGCAAGTCGCCGTTCGTAGTCTTTTTAAGCTGCTTGATGCCCTGTCCCTTGATTTTGAACACGGTACCCGATTGAGTTCCGCTCGGAACGTCAAGCGTCGTAGGCGTTGTCAGCGTCGGAACGGAAACCGTACAACCGAGCGCGGCGTCAACCATCGAGATAGGAATGTTTACAAGCAAATCGTAATCTCGTCTAACAAACAATTTATGCGTTTTTACGGAAATCTGAGCAATGAGTGCGCCGTTTTCGCCGCCGTTCATTCCTTGATGTCCCTCACCAGCATAATTGATTCTTTGTCCGTTGTCAATGCCGGCAGGAATATTTATCGTAATTTCTCTTGCGACTTCTTTTCTGGCTTTGCCGCCGCAAGTAGGACAAACTTCCGAAATAATTTTACCTTTGCCGCCGCAATTAGGGCAAGCGGTCACTTGTTGTATCACGCCAAACGGCGTACGTTGCGTTTGATTGACTTGTCCCGTGCCATGACAGTGGTCACAGACTTTGAAAGCCGTTCCGTTTTTCGCGCCCGTTCCCTTGCAGTCAGGACAATTTTCGATACGTTTAATCGTAATTTTCTTTTTACAGCCAAACGCCGCTTCTTCAAACGTCAAACTAACTCCGATTAAAATATCTTGTCCACGACGCGGTGAATTTGCGTTTCGCGTTCTCGACGAACCGCCCATACCCCCGAAGCCCGAGAATATGCTTGAAAAGATATCGTCGAAACCGCCTGCGCTAAATCCGCTAAAACCTTGTCCGCCACCGCCGAAACCGCTAAATCCCGAAGCGTTTTCATCGCCGTAACGGTCGTAGATTTCTTTCTTTTGCGGATCGGACAAAACGTCGTACGCGTGATTTATTTCCTTAAACTGAGCTTCTGCCTTTTTCTTCTCTTCATCGGATGCGGTAGAATAAAGGTCCGGATGGTATTTTTTCGCCATCTTTCTGTACGCCTGCTTAATTTCGTCGGCAGTAGCGTTTCTTTCAACACCCAATAATTTGTAATAGTCCTTTTCGCTCATATGCTACCTCTTGACTAAACCCACTTTGCAGTGGGTTTAGCATTTTTTATTGATTAGTTTTCGTCGACAGTGCCGTCGCAACCGTCCGATGAAGCTCCGCCAGTCGCGTTAGGATCGAAACCTGCCGCCTTTGCAGCTTCGGCAGCCGCCTCAGGGTTTGCTTGATAGAACTTTGTCACAATCGGGTCGGTAACTTTGCTAAGTTCTTCGACAGCCGTCTTGACTTCGTCAGCCGTTTCGGCTTTTGCAACCGCTTCGGTGCAAGTCTTAATTGCGTCTTCGATTGCTTTCTTATCGTCGTCCGAAATTTTTTCGCCGTTTTCGCGAACGAATTTTTCCATAGCGAATGTAAGTTGTTCGGCGCCGTTCTTAGCGTCTACTACTTCTTTACGTTTCTTATCTTCTTCGGCATACTTTTCAGCGTCTTTGATTGCCGCATTGATGTCGTTTTCGGTAAGATTGCTCGACGCAGTGATTGTAATCGATTGCTCTTTGTTCGTTCCCTTATCGACAGCCTTTACCGATACGATACCGTTTGCGTCGATATCGAACGTAACTTCGATTTGCGGAATGCCTCTAGGAGCAGGAGCAATACCGACAAGTTGGAATCTGCCAAGCGTCTTGTTGTCTTTTGCAAATTGTCTCTCGCCTTGAAGAACGTGAATGTCAACAGCCGTTTGATTGTCTGCGGCAGTCGAGAAGATTTGCGACTTGCTGGTAGGAATGGTCGTGTTACGCTCGATAAGCGGAGTGAATACGCCGCCGAGCGTTTCGATGCCGAGTGAAAGCGGAGTTACGTCCAAAAGCAACATATCTTTAACTTCGCCTGCAAGAACGCCGCCTTGAATTGCCGCGCCGATTGCTACGCATTCGTCAGGGTTGATGCCCTTAAACGGCTCTTTACCCGTAACTTTCTTAACTGCGTCGTATACGGCAGGGATTCTCGTCGAGCCGCCGACCATAATAACTTTTGCAAGGTCTGAATATTTAAGTCCTGCGTCCTTCATAGCTTGTTCCATAGGAATGATTGTCTTTTGGACAAGGTCCTCGGTCAAAGCGTCGAATTTAGCTCTTGTGAGTTCCATATCGAGGTGTTTAGGACCGCCGTCCGCCATAGCGATGAACGGAAGATTGATTTTTGTTTTCGTTACGCCGCTAAGGTCGATTTTTGCTTTTTCGGCAGCTTCTTTAATTCTTTGCATTGCCATTTTATCGCCCGACAAATCGATGCCTTCTGCCTTTTTGAATTCCGCAACGATGTAGTCCATAACCTTCTTATCGAAGTCGTCGCCGCCGAGACGGTTGTTACCGCTTGTAGCAAGAACTTCGAATACGCCGTCGCCGAGTTCCAAAATAGAAACGTCGAACGTACCGCCGCCGAGGTCGAATATCAAAACTTTTTGGTTTTTGTTTTCGTCTTTATCGACGCCGTAAGCCAATGCCGCCGCCGTAGGCTCGTTGATAATACGGAGGACTTCGAGTCCCGCAATTTTACCTGCGTCTTTGGTCGCTTGTCTTTGGCTGTCGCTGAAATATGCAGGAACGGTTATAACCGCTTGCGTGATTTTGGTGTTAAGATACTTCTCAGCGTCGTTCTTAAGTTTAGTCAAAATCATTGCGCTGATTTCTTGCGGTGTATATTCTTTTCCTTCGATTTTAATCTTTTTGTCAGTACCCATATCTCTTTTAATGGAGATAACGGTATGCTCAGGGTTTGCGACCGCTTGACGTTTTGCGACGTCGCCTACCAATCTTTCTCCGTCTTTTGTAAATGCAACGACTGACGGGGTCGTTCTCATACCTTCAGCGTTAGGGATTACGACAGGTTCTCCGCCTTCCATAACCGCTACGCAAGAGTTTGTTGTACCAAGGTCAATACCGATAATTTTTCCCATAATAATATATCTCCTTCAAAATTTATTTTTTATTTTTTATTTATACTTAAAGGCTTTTGCCTAGCCCGCAACTTTTACCATTGCATATCTAAGCACCGTTTCGCCTTTTAAATATCCTTTTTGTAATACGTCCAAAACCTTTCCGCTCATTTCGGCATTCTCTTCTCGAAGAACCGCCGTCATCAAGTTAGGGTCGAACGCGTCACCCGTTTTAACTTCCATTGCTTTTACGTTAAACTTTGTCAAAACGGTCGTTAATTGTTGTTCGATAAGTTCAAAACCTTTGAGATTGTTTTCGTCGCTTATCATTGCTTTTGCTCTGTCTACGTTGTCTACGACTTCAAGCAGCTTTTCAAGCACTGCCGACTCGCCTACCGCGCGCATTTCGCTTGCAAGCGACTCGTTACGCTTTTTATAGTTTTCAAAGTCCGCTCTGAGTCTTTGCGCCGTATTTTTATTTTCTTCGGCAAGAGCTATGTTCTTTCCGAGTTCGGTTTCGAGATATCCGACGTATTCTTCGGGCGACATTTCGTCTTTTGCAACGCCGTCTGCCTTTTGCGTATTTTCCGCTACCTCTTCTTGCTCTTTTTCCTTGCATTCGTTTTCGGCTGTCTCAACCATTTCGTCGACTTTTTGTTTTAAGTCCTTATTGTCCTTTGCCATTTATTCCTCCACTTTATCACCGTCAAAGACGTTTTCAAGAGATTTCTTTATTCCGTCAAGAACCGATAAAACTTTTTTATAATCCATTCGTTCGGGACCTATAACGCCCGCTTGTCCGATGACCTGTCCGTTGATCTTGTATTCCGCCGTAACTATTGCGCATTTATCTATGCCGCCGTTTTCGTCGCTTCCGATTTTCAGCGACAGCTCGATATTGTCGTCGGGCGTAGCTACGAGCTTTTCAAGGCTTTCGCTGTCACCCACCAGTTGCAAAAAGTTTTTGACGTCGCTCGGACTGTCAGAATAATCAAGCACCTTTAATGCTCCCTCAACGTGAATAGACTTTCTTTTTTCGAGACTGTAATTTCTCAATATGTCTATAATCTCTCCGAATACCTGTTTGTATCCCAAAAGATTTTCGCCTATCGTTTTAAGTTCGCTCTCCATATCAAGGTCGGAAACCCTTTTCCCTTTAAACGCTTTATTCAGCAACTTAGACGCCGTTTCAACGCCCGAGCTAAGTACGTCGTCGGGAAGCCTGATTGCCTTGTCGGTAATTATTCCGCAGTTAGTGACGATAAGCACAAGCGCAAGGCCGTTACTTAATCCGACAAGTTTTATTTCTTCGATTTCGACGTCGCTTAAATTGTTCGTCACGACAACCGAAGTATAATTTGTCGAATCGCTTATTATTTTCGCCGCTTCCGCAGATAATGTTTCGACGTCGCTTGCCTGTTTTGAAAATCTTTTAGTCATTTCGCTAAGGTCGGATTCCGAAAACTCTCTGTTTGCGAACGCCCTTTCGCAATACAACTTATAGGCTTCCGCAAGCGGAACTCTGCCTGCCGAGGTATGCGGCTTGTCGATATACCCGAGAGCTTCAAGAGCATTGAGTTCACTTCTTATCGTAGCCGAACTGACTTCGGGAAGATACTTTGCCTGAATGTCCGCACTCGAAACAGGAGCAGCCGATTTAATATAATCGTCTACCAAAGCTGTAAGTATTTTTTCTTTTCTTTCAGATAATTCCTTTTTTGGCATTTGGCACTCCGTTTTTGTTATGCTATGCTCTCTTTCGAGAAGCATTTAGCACTCCGACATATCTCTGTTAGCACTCTAACCCTTTGTCTGCTAACAATATATTACCATTATTGCTAAATGTCAACTGTTTTATGCAAATTTTTTAAATTTTTTTATATAAATTTTTCTACAAATTTTTAATAACGTTTAATAATCGATTATCTGCATTTCCGATTTGTCTAACACTTCCGTTTTATCTAACATTTTCAGTTTATTTGACTTTTTTCGGCTTCTTTATCTTTTTCGGTTTATCTGACACTTTCGTAAATTTTAATTCTCGCTCAATAAAAAACGGTCGCCCGAAAACGAGCAACCGTTACAAGTTATATTAAAATTTAAAAAGTTGTGTCATTAAGATTATTGAAGTTATATCTTTAAAATTACAGATATTTTTTCATTAAGATTATAACTTTTATTAAAATTAAGGCTATAACTTTTATTAAAAAGAATATAAGCCGTTATTAAGCTAATCGCTAAATTCCGTCTACCACGTTCCTAACCGCTTCTCTGTCCGTCAATGCCGACTGAGCCAAAACGTCGTCGTCGGTAAAAACGTAATCTGCACGATTGTTCACACATTTAACGTAAAGACGTTTTACGATGTCGGCAACCGCCCCTTCGACGTTTCCGTGATTTATAAAAAGCAAGTTATAAACGTTTTTACGCATTTTTCCGCCAAGTTTATGTTTGCCGACCTTATTCACAAAAAACATATAGCAATCGTTGTCGGGATCGGTTTCATCCGATTGCGAACTCCAGTCTTTTGCATACGCCATAATGTTTGAAAAATTCAGTTCTTTGTTCGTATAACAAAGTCTGCCTGCCGTATTCGTATGAACGATAAGAGCTTGGATTTTTCCGTCGCCAAGCAAAGCGGCTATATCTTTTGCATTCTTACAAAACTCGTTTTTCGTCATTTTGAACATTCCGAAAAGCGGCGTATGAGAATTTCCATAGCAGGATTTAAGTATTTTTACGGATGCGTCATAAGACGTATCATCACCTATTTCCGTTGCTTTTTTTACTATGCCGTACTTTAATCTTATATACTCAATATCTTTTTCGTAATAATCAGAACTTTCGGGCGGCAAATTTTCGAGCATTTCGATAAACTCTTTTGCGGCTTCTTTTTTCAAATTCAAAAACACTTCGTTATCGAAGCCGTCCACACCGTTTTCGACTTCACAACTTTCACAGCTCGAAAGGAACAAGAACTTAAAGTAAAAACTTGCGTATCTCGCCCTTTCCGATTTACTGCGACTGCGTTCTATGTAATCGTGCGCATAATAGAAACCTATTTTCAGTATTGCCTTAGGATGCCCTAATCCGACCGCTTTAAAGCACATATCAGTAGCTTTTGCAATGAGTTCCTTAAACAACTTGCGATTGTCCGTCTTTATTGCGTTGTGATAAAGCAATTCCGACATTTTGTAAAGCTCGTCGTTTTCTTTAGTCACTACAAAATGCTCATCGAGAATCTTGTTTTTACAGTTTGGGCAAACGAGAGAGCCGTCGAACAAAGTCAAAAATTCTACGTCTTTTTTACACTTTCTACATTCCATAACCCTACTCCTTTACCGTAAATTCGATATTTGTCGAAGCCGCATTCGCTATGTAATTATCGTTCGACAAGCTCGCTACTTCGATTTTATATGTGTTTCCGACTTGTAAATCGCTTGCCGCAACTTCTGCGCCGCCAGCGTCTATGAATTTTATAGATGCCGACAAGTTCACATTGTCACCGTAAACGTAAGACGCCCTAAGCTCGCTCGCTTCGGCTTTTGTAAGTCCGTCGGCTTTTATCTCATCGATGGTTTTCGATACGGCGCCCACCGTATAGCCAAGCGCGACAGGCAAAGCCTTCACTTCAAATGTAAACGTTTCGCCGCTTGAAATTTTGAAATTGCCGTTTGAAAGCGTAACTTTTGCCGTGTAGCTTCCCGCATTTATGACCGCGCCGCCGAGTATTTCAATCGTTAAGCCGTCCGACGGATTAGATGACGAAAGCGTCGTTGCGTAAGGCTTTGTGGTTAGGCACTCGAACGTTGCGCCAAGAACGACGTCAATTTCGTTTCCGTGGTCGTAATAATACGTTTTTGCTATCGTCCAACTTACAGTACCGCTTGCAGGAACAATGCTGAACGAGCGTTTTTTAGTCGCCTCGTTCGCAACGTAATTTTCGTTTGTTATATCACCTGCCGTTACTTCGTATTCGCCTACGTTTTGAGCCAAATCCCCTATTACGTTAAGTTCAACGGCATTTCCGCCAATATCGTTATAATGCGGTTTTTCAGGTCTGTGATTCAATCCGTCATAAACAAAACTCGTATTACCCCAGATTATATCGACTATAACAGGCGTTATTGTGTAATTGCAGGTTTTGCAGTCTGACGAGATGACGTAATTCGGCTGTTCACCCTTTATCATAGCAGTTGCCGTATAACTTCCTACGTTGTAATTATCGGACATAGAAACTATAATGTCTACTACGTCACTGCCGATAACGCCACTAGATATCGTTGCCGAAAGCCCTTCGCTTACAATGCTAGGAACTGCGCCCGAGAACTCAAATGAGTGCGTTTCGCCGCCGCCCGTCCAACTTATCGCAATGACGGCAGGACTTATCGTAAGCGTATTATTGCTACCCGACAATTCGTAGTTCGTATCCGCCAAAGCGGCTTCTACGCTATACTCGCCGACGTTTATACAATCGCCGGACGCCGTAACGGCAAGCTCTATGTTATCACCTTTAACGTCTACGTAATGCGCCGTCGGTTTTTGTTCCGCGCCGTTATATTCGGCAGAAAGATTTTTCCAAACAGCCGTTACGTTTTTCTTTGAAATGACGTATTCTTTCGATGCCGCCATAAGGCTGTAATTGTCGCTTGTTATACTCGCCACGGCAGTATAATTGCCTGCGTTCACGCTTTTGCCTTCGTTTATCGCCATCGTAACGGAGACGACGTCGCCGCTTATTACTCCGTTTAAAGTCGCCGTCGGTTTTTGTTCTTCACCGTTAAACGTCAGATTCACGTTACTCCACGAGAGCGTAAGCGACTTCTTTGCAATTTCTATCGCGTCTTGCGAAAGATTTGTGAGCGTATAGTTTTCGTCCGTCGTAATTTCGCTTGCTGTTGCGCTGAAACTTCCTGCGTTTACGTTGTCGCCGCTCGCTTCGACTTTCAGCGTGATTTTTGCTCCGAATACGTTTTCATAATACGCTTTCGGAAGTTTTGCCGTTTTGTCATAAACAAACGAAAGATTTTTCCAAACCGCCGCCTTTTCGAGCGGAGCTATATCGAACGAAACGCTCGGTTGGCCGCTTATCGTATAGTTCGAGTTGTCCACTCCTATTATTGTTGCCGTATATCCGTTTTTGGCGTTTGTTTGCTCTCCTTTAACTATTGCGGCAACGTTGTCGCCCGCTATAAAGTCGGACAAAACAACCGTAGGAACGTGAGTGTTGCCGTCATAAGTGAAGGAAGTTTCGCCCCACTCATAAGACAATTTTTTAGGCTTGATTTCATAAGCCAAATTTTCGTTGTTCAGCTCATAGTTTTGGTTGTCAGTCTTAGCATACGCCGTATAGTTTCCTGCGTTTTTGCTGTCGGCGTTCGTCGAAACGCTTGCGATAAGTTCGCCGTCACCTTCGACACCGACGAATTTTGCGGTAGGTGCTTGTTTTTCGCCGTTATACACAAAGCTGCTTGCGCTCCAATTCAGCGTTGCGGTATACGGATTTATCGTGAAAGACTTAGTTGCGGTATTCGTCAAAACGTACAAATCGGTACAGTCGCCTTTAAGCGTAACTTTAGACACATAATTGCCTGCGTCTTTGACCGTTGTCAAACTGCAATCGAAT
>JAQYCY010000019.1:0-6995 GCA_028724485.1 Bacillota bacterium
ACAACCCGGAAAAGAATACAAGATGAAACCTGTTCTTATGCCTATCGAACAAGCGGCGAACACGGAAAAAACCGTTCCGCTCAGCTGGATAACGAACAACGGCACGGGACTTAGTCAAGAATTTGTAGATTATGCGCTTCCGCTCATTCAAGGTGATGCGAAAGCTCCGTTAGAAGACGGCTTGCCACGATTTGCAAAACTTAAAAAAGTGTTTGCAGACAAAAAATAAGCAAACAAAAAAACAAAATATAATACAGTAAGGGCGGGTTGCCTATAAGGCGGCCCTTTTAGGTTAATTATGAGAAAAAACAAAAAATCACAAATCGAGGGCAGTGAATCGCAAGCGGCAGTAAACGCCGAAGCGACTGCTTTGGTTAAACCCGAAGACAAAATTCCTGCCGGCGAAAAAGTTTGTTACGGTCTCGGAGCGTTGATGGACGGCGGCGGCGTTGCGCTTATGTCGTGTATAATGCTCAAATACATGACCGACGCTCTCGGCATTGCGGCGGCTATCGCATCCACCATTATGATGGTTTCCAAAATTTGGGACGCTATAACCGACCCTCTTATGGGACTTATTTCCGATAACACCCGCGGCAAGTGGGGCAGACGTAAGCCGTATATGTTCTTCGGCGGCATTTCGCTTATCATTGCGCTTGCATTGTTGTTTGCGCCTGTAAACGAGTGGGGTATATCTAACGGCGGCGCTATTGCGTGGGTACTTATTTTCTATATTATTTGGAATACTTGTTCTACGATTACGCAAGTTCCGTACACGTCTATGGCAAGCGATATTTCGCCTTCGTATAAAGAGCGTAATAATGCAAACACCGTAAAACTTGTTTTCAGCGCGTTGGCTTCGGGGCTTGCATACGTCGTACCGCTCGTATTGCTTGCTCTTTATACAACCGATGACCAATATAAGTTTATGCCGAGAATCGAAAACGGCGTTGTTTTCTGGATTCTTATGATTGTCATTTTCGGCACACTGTTTGGCGGCGGACTTATCGTTTGCGGTTTGTTCACCAAAGAAAGAGTTAAGGTTCCGACCGAAAAGACAAAAATCACTTTTAAGGGCTTTTTGCAATCATACATAACGCCTTTTAAAAACAAGTCCTATCGTTGGCATATCATTATGTACGTTTCGGCGTTTACCTGTATGGATATTTTGTCTGCGCTTGCGGCATATTATGCAACCGACGTTTGGGCAGGCGTTCCGTTTACAATCGGCTCGTTCAGTATGACTTTCAACTCGATGCTCATCGTTGCGCCGCTTATGGTTGCCGCAGTTTTGGCGTTCCCGCTTGCAAGAGTGGTTATGGACAAAAAGAGCAAACAGTTCGCTTTCAGAATGGGACTTCCGTTCTACATTTTGGGCGGCATACTTCTTGCCGTTATGGATCCGAGCTGGGCGCCTCCTATCGTTGTTCCGATTATCGCGTTCCTTATGGGCTTAGGTTTCGGCGGAGCGCAAATGATGCCGTGGATTATATTCCCTGACACTTTGGACGTTGCGGAACTTAAAACGGGCGAAAGACCGACCGGAAATTACAGCGGAATGATGACGCTTTTCAGAAAGATTTCAGGTGCGTTCGGCGTAGGAATGATAGGTTGGGTATTGACTGCCGCTCACTATAAGGAAAGTTTGGCAGGCGAAGACGTCGTTCAACCTGAAAGCGCGCTTGTGGCTATAAGATTGTTTATGGGTATCGCAATCGCAGTTCTCATTTTGATTGCCTTCCTTGCGTCGTTCAGATATAAGGTTACAAACAAGAAACTTGACCGCGCAAGATATTTCATCGAACGCAAAGCCGAAGTCGGTTATGAAGGACTTACGACCGAGGAGAAGACCGAATGCGACGCTCTTTGCGACGAGCTTTACGGCAAAGATAAGGACGGCATCGGAAATTATGACGCAATAGTCGGCAGAGTAGTTGAAGAAGTCGACGTCAAATCGGACGAAGTTAAGGGAAAGTAAGTCAATAGTTTTGGTTTAGTTTTGCTTAAAAGAGAAAAGATAATTTTAGACTATGAAAGTTAAAGCAGAAGAAGTAAAAAAAGACGTAAAAATAACCCCGTTTGAAAAAGACGGGGTTATGGCGTTCAAAAAGATAAAAGGCAAAGATTTTGTCATTATGCAAATAACCGACGTGCATATAGGCGGCGGTTTGCTGTCCGTTAAAAAAGATAAAATGGCATTGACTGCCGTTCGCGACCTTATAAGTTATGCAAAGCCGGATTTGGTCGTCGTGACCGGAGACGTAAGCTATCCGATTCCGTTTAGCTCGGGAACGATAAACAATATGCGTCCTGCAAAGTGGTTCGGAAATTTGATGGAAACGCTTGGCGTGCCGTGGGCTATGGTTTACGGCAACCACGACTGCGAAAGCTATTCCACGCATAAAAAGAAAAGATTAAGCGATTATTATTCCTCGCTTGAGCATTGCCTTTTTAAAAAAGGCGAATGTCAAACAGGAGAGGGTAACTATGTTTTGCGGCTTGAAAACGAGGACGGCACGCTCAATAACTTGCTTGTTATGTTCGATTCTAACAGCTACGAAACAAGCAGTTTCTTTTCGGGATTCGATACCGTTCACCGTGACCAGCTCGATTGGTATGAAAAAGAAGTGCAGAAGCATTGCTTAAACGGCGAACCGCAACTTGTTTTTCAACACATTCCTTTAAGGCAATACCGCGATGCTTGGTGGGCTATGCAAGACGGCGACACGAGCGTTAAGTATCACGTCGGCGCAGTTTGCGAAAAAGACCAATACTTCGGAGTGCCGTGCCGTGAAGGCGGCGAATTCGATTGCCTTTTGAAAAACGGCGCAAAGGGCGTTTTTGCAGGCCACGACCACCTGAACACTATTTCTATGACGTATAAGGGAATTAGACTAACCTATGGAATGAGTATCGATTATCTTGCGTATTTAAAGATAAGCAAACTTAAAAATCAAAGGGGTGCGTCGCTTATAGTCATTGACGACGACGGCAACTTTGACGTTAAACTTTTGCCACTTACAACCGTGAGAGGGGAAGAAAGGGGCGGCAGACTTCGCTTTAACAACGACAATAAAGAATAACCGTCAAGTATCTTTGAAAATTTTAAAAAGCTAAAATAGTTAAGCGTTTTTGAAATAGTTTTAAAACGATAAACGGTAGTTATTTTTGAAATGGCAGTAAAATATTACAAGAAAAACGTCGCTTATGCGACGTTTTTGTTTTGGCTTTAATATATTGCTATAAGCGCAGTTTTGAAAGCCGTAATTTACACGAGAGTCGCTAACTAAGTCGTAATAAACAACAAAGATAACTGAACCAAGCCGTCATTTACAGTTGTCACGCCAAGCGAAATTTCGGCAAAGCGCAAACTAAAATGCTTAAAGTATAAATGCTTTAATATATACCTATAAACAACAAGCAATAGGAAGTGCGCTTAGGCGGCAAGCAACAGGAAGTATGCTTAGGCGGCAAGCTATAAGCAACATACTTATTGTAGTACGATTAACGATAAAAATTAAAACTGCACGAGTTAAATTGCAAACTTTACTATTTTCGATTTAGTTAAGTCCGCAACTTTTAAGGAATTTATCGAAAGCGGCTTGACCTTTTTCGTCGTTTTTGAAAACGCCCGTCGTTTCCAAAATCTTTTCGCAAGCCGTATTTACGGCTTCGACTACGACGTCTTGCGCTTTATCGGCGGTGAGGGACGTGCCGTTGTCCTGAACAAGTTGAGCAATCATAGGAAGATGCTTTGAAAGCGGATTGTTCTCGTTTGACAATTCCTTAAAATCGAGTTTTTCTTTGCCTGTCAAAATGTCCTGAATGGCGTTGATTTCGCCCGACAGTCTGCCCGGCAAAATGAACAAGCCCATAGCTTCGATAATCCCGATTGACTCCTTTTTAATGTTGTGCAAATCTTCGCTTGGATGGAAGAGACCGAAAGGACGTTCCTTTGTGGTGCGATTGTTTCTCAAAATAAGTGCGAAGCTGTACTCGCCGTTATCGTTGATTTGAAGCGTCGGCGTGACGGTGTTGTGTTCGACCTTTTCGCCGTTTTCTTCCGAAAACGCGATAACGTCCACAGATTCGTCGCTGTATTCTTTCCATTTTGAAAGAATTAAATCGGCAACTTTTACGGCGTCCTTGTCGTTTTTCGATTCGATTCTAACGACGGAGTTGTACCAATCGAGAATGGAAACGTTGACCTCGGGATAGCCTTCGAGTTTGTAATATTTTCTTGCTTTCGCTTTAAGCATAGGCAAAACCTTGTTGCCGCCTTGATAGTGGTCGTGCGCCAGAATGCTTCCGCCTACAATCGGCAAAGCCGCGTTCGAGCCGATGAAATAATGCGGAAACAATTTTACGAAATCTACCATACGCTTGAAAGAATTGCCGTCTATGTGCATAGGGCGATGTTCTTCGCTGAAAGCTATTGCGTGGTTGTCGAAATAAACGTATGGAGAATACTGCATAAACCAATTTTCGCCGTTAAGTTCGATAGGAATCGTTCTGAGCGTTTGTCTTGCAGGCTTGGACGCATTTCCTGCCCAGCCTACGTTTGACGGACAGAGCATACATTTAGGGTAGCCCGAGTTGCAAAGTTTTGCCCTTTTGACTTCTTCGGGGTCTTTTTCGGGCTTTGAAAGGTTTATGGTGATTTTGATTTTTCCGAGTTTTCCGTCGAACTCCCATTTAAGGTTTTTGTCGATGTCCACTTTGCGGATATAGTTTGAATTTATGCAAAGATTGAAAAACCAATCGGTGCTTGCTTTAATTCCGCTTTGGGCGGCAATATCGTCGAACGTTTCGATGACTCTTGACGGAGTAGGCGTAACGATGCCCATAATTCTCGTTTCAAACAAAAGTCTTTCGTAAGGTTCGCAGAGTTTGTTCTCTACGGCGTATGCCGTCATATCGTCGAGTATCTCCTGAATAGGCGACGGAGAAATTTCGCCTTCGTACGGCGAATCGAGCTTTAACAGGTCAAGAAGATAGTTTCTTGCGAGCATAACGTCGTCTTCTAAAAAGTTGAGTTTCTTTTGCGCGTAGTCGAGCAACTGCTCAATGCGTATTTTAACGTCCATATTTCACCTTGAATAATAATAAAAATGCCTAATTAAACTATTTGCGATAAACCGTTTGCAAAATCTACCGTGTATGGTATAATCTATTTAATAACATTATACATTGTCGAGGGTTATATGACAACTGTTACGCAAAAAAAATATTTTGACAATTTTGAAACGGATAGAATTTTAAAAGAATTGTACGGCGAAAAATCAGATAGTCTCGAAAACAGATTGAACGGCATAGTCGAAACGTTTAAAAACAATTTCGGTTTAAACGGAAAGGCTATGATTTTTTCTTCGCCGGGCAGAATAGAAATTTGCGGAAATCATACCGACCACAATCACGGCAAGGTTATGGCGGCGGCAGTAAGCGTCGATATTTTGGCGGTCGTTGTGCCGACCGACGACAACGTAGTTTCGGTTGACAGCGACGGTTATCCGAGAATGACCGTTGACCTTAAAGATATAACTTTTAAAGAAGAAAATAAAGGTACGTCTTTTGCGCTTATTCAAGGCGTTGCGGACTATTTCGTATCGCACGGCTACAAAGTCGGCGGTTTCAGAGCGGCGTTTACGAGTCGCGTTCCTAAGGGCGCGGGCGTTTCGTCTTCGAGTGCTTTTGAGGTTTTAGTCGGCGAGATTTTCAACGTTTTGTATAACGACGGAAAGGTCGGCGCAATGGAAAAGGCAAAGGCGTCGCAATATGCCGAAAACAGATATTTCGGAAAGCCGTGCGGTCTTATGGACCAAGCGGCAATCGCTCTCGGCGGCGTAAACCTTATCGATTTTGCCGACACGGACAATCCTATCGTCGAAGCCGCGCCTTGGACGGAACAGGGACTCGATATTTTCGTTATAAACGCAGGCGGTGACCATAGCGATTTGGTTGCCGACTATGCCGGTATTCTTTCGGATATGAAAAACGTGGCGAAGTTTTTTAGCGTTGATTGTTTGAGAAAAACGACGAAAGCGGACGTTTTGCAATTTGCTTCGACGCTCAGAGAAAAAATAAGCGGAAGGGCGGTTTTAAGAGCGATGCACTTCTTTGAAGAATGTGACAGAGTAGACGAAGCGTTGTCAAGTCTTGAAAAGGGCGACACCGAAAACTTTTTGGACGTCATCAATCGTTCGGGAGATTCTTCGTGGAGATTGCTTCAAAACCTTTATCCGCCTTGCGACGTTGAGCAATATCTACCTTTTGCAATTACGCTTTGCAAAGAATCGGGATTGTGCGAGGCAGTAAGAGTTCACGGCGGCGGTTTTGCAGGAACGATACTTGCTTTTGTCAAAAAAGAAAATTCAGATAAATTCGACGAGATAATGTCAAATAATTTCGGCTCGGACTGTGTTTTTAAATTGACTGTCAGAAAAGACGGTGCAGTAAAGGTAGCAGAGGTACAATTATGAATTTGACTTTTACGTTGTCGGCGGCGGAAGCGTTCAGAATAGGGAATTTGAGCATCGAATGGTACGGCATTATTTTGACGTGCGCGATGCTTTCCTGTCTTGTTTACGCTATTTTCGAATGTCCAAGAATAGGGCTCACCAAAGACGACGCTCTCGAACTGTTTTTGTGGATAATTCCGCTTGCGATAGTTTTCGCAAGATTTATTTACGTCATCGTTCGTCCCGAAGAATACTTCCCTTGGCATAGCTGGTCGGACTTCGTTCATGCCATCGCGATTTGGGAAGGTGGTATAACGATTATCGGCGGACTTTTAGGCGGCATTTTGGGCGGCGTTATATTCTGGTTCCGTCACCGCGACAAATGTACTATTCCGCAACTTATCGATATGATTGCGCCGACGCTTTTGCTTGCGCAGTCGCTCGGTCGTTGGGGCAACTTTGTCAATCAGGAAGCATACGGACTTGCTATTCCGCAAGGTTTTCCGACCGGTCTTCCGTTTAGCGTGTATATAGACC
>JAQYCY010000020.1:0-8130 GCA_028724485.1 Bacillota bacterium
AGCTTGCGCCCTCACGAGTTTCGACGATAAAATCGCCTTCTTCGCCGACAAGTTCTCTTACTAAAAATTCGACCAATTCGTACATATTTGCACCCAATTAAAGAATTCCGTTTTGTTTAAGCAAAGAACGTACGGTGTCGGTCGGTTGCGCGCCTTTTTGAATCCAATCTTTTGCTTTGTCAGCGTCGATTTTTACGAGAGCCGGTTGAACGGTCGGATCATAAATGCCGATTTGGTCGATATATTGACCGTCTCTTGCTTTTCTCGAATCGATTGCTACGATACGATAGAAAGGTGCGTGCGTCTTGCCCATTCTGGTGAGTCTAAGTTTTACCATTGTTTACCTCCAAACAAAATCATTTGTTTTTGTTATTTATAAATTTTTATTAGCGTTGTTTGTTTAAGTCATTAAAACGGCAACTTGCCTTTGTTTTTTTGCATTCTCTGCATCATAGTTTTTGAAAGCTCAAACTGTTTCAAAAGCTGATTTACTTCTTGAATGGACGTTCCGCTTCCCTTTGCAATGCGTTTTCTTTGGCTTGCCTTTATGATATCGGGGTTGCGACGTTCCTTTATCGTCATCGACTGAATGATTGCCTTTGTCTGAACGAGCTTCTTTTCGTCGATATCGGTGTCTACGCCTTTGAGCTTGTTCGACATACCGGGAATCATTTGCAACAAATTTGAAACGTTGCCCATTTTTTTCATACTTTCGATTTGTTGAAGATAATCTTCAAGCGTAAAGCTCTTTTCCTTTATCTTCTTTGAAAGTTTTTTTGCGTCTTCCATACTGAACGCACTTTCGGCTTTTTCGATAAGCGTCAACACGTCGCCCATTCCGAGAATTCTTGACGCCATTCGGTCAGGATAGAAAGGTTCGATATCGTCGAGCTTTTCGCCCGTTCCGCAAAACTTAATCGGCTTTGACGTGACCGCTCTTATAGACAACGCCGCGCCGCCGCGAGTATCGCCGTCAAGTTTTGTCAAAATAACACCCGAAACGTCAAGCTGTTTGTTGAAGCTGTCGGCAACCGTAACTGCATCCTGACCTGTCATCGAATCGACGACAAGCAAAATTTCGTGCGGTTTAATTTCCTTTTTAAGTCCGATAAGTTCGTCCATAAGTTCGTCATCGATGTGCAAACGACCGGCAGTATCGACGATAAGCGTGTCAAGTCCGTTCTTGTTTGCATACTTGATTGCCTCGGACGCAATTTTGTTGGGTTTGATTTGTCCTTTTTCAAAGACTTCCACCCCTGCCTTTTGTCCGACAACTTGAAGTTGTTTGATTGCGGCAGGACGATAAATATCGCAAGCGACAAGCAAAGGGTGCTTGCCTTGTTTTTTGAGCATAGCGGCGAGTTTTCCGCACATAGTCGTTTTTCCCGCGCCTTGAAGTCCGCACATCATAATGATTGTAGGCGGATTCGAGCTGACGGCAAGTTTTGCGTTTTTACTGCCCATAAGCTCTATAAGCTCTTCGTTTACGATTTTTATAACTTGTTGGTCGGGCGTAAGGCTCTTTAAAATATCTTCGTGCAAAGCCTTTTCGCTGACCGCATTGATAAACGATTTCGCAACGTTATAGTTGACGTCCGCTTCGAGAAGAGCGACACGGATTTCACGCATAGCCTGCTTAATTTCAAGCTCGGTGAGTTTGCCTTTGTTTTTCATCTTTTCAAAGACGTTGCTGATTTTTTCAGATAAAGTACCAAACGAACCCATTTTAACCCTCCGTCAGTTTTGTCAATTCTTCGATTTTGTCATTAAGCGTCGTTTTGTCGCCGCTTTTAAAAGCGTCTGCGATTGCTTCGGACAATTCTTTGACTTCCTTAAAAAACTTTGCATAGTGCAGTTTGCTTTCAAAATCTTTCACGGCGTCTTCGCCACGCTTTATGGCGTCCCTTGCCGCTTGACGAGTTATACCGAACTGCTCCGCAATTTCACCGAGAGATAAGTCGCAATCGAAAAATAATTGCATAAGCTCCCGTTGCTTGTCCGTCAAAAGCGAACCGTATACTTCCGTCAAAATGCTGATTTCAAAATTTTCCATACACATTAAGTTTTGTCCGCAAAGCATATAGGCAATGCATCACAATCGCCAAGCCGCAAACCATACAGCCTTTTACAAGCATAAACGCCGCAATGCCAACCCTTATAGCACATTGCCACTTAGCAAACTTGACGCTTTTGCAAATTGCTTTTCCATAGTCTTTGACACAGCGTTCTAAATGCCCCACTATGAAAAGCCTTGCAAGGTGTTTAAAACGCCGTTTACAAATTGCTTCTGCTCGAACACACGCTGTAAAGGTCACAACCTTTACACTTATGATATACTCAATTCCCCTACTTGTCAAACGTTTTTAGTTGTCAAATTAAAAAACCTTTTATTCCGTTTTAGAAATAAAAGGTTTTAAATCAGCAAATATAAAACTAAACTTTGCTTATTTTGCTTAAAAACACTATGTTAAACTTAATTTGTTCTACTTTAACTTAATTTGTTTTACTAACTCAGCATAATTTATTATTCAGCTTAGTTTTGCTAATTTACAACTCTGTTTGTCCAATTAAATTTAACTTGTTTAAATAATATTTTAGTCGTCAAGCAAAACGTCGATGAAGTCCTTAGCGTCAAACTCGATAAGGTCGTCGATTTTTTCGCCCACGCCGACAAACAAAACGGGAAGTTCGAGTTCCTCGGCAATGGCGATTACAACTCCGCCCTTTGCCGTGCCGTCAAGTTTTGTCAAGACTATGCCGTCAACGTCGATATCTTCGCCGAAAACGCTTGCTTGATTGACAGCGTTTTGCCCCGTAGTTGCGTCAAGCACGATATATTTTCTGAAATCGGCGTTCGGAAGTTCACGGTCAACCACTCGGCAAATCTTTTTGAGTTCTTCCATAAGGTTTTTCTTGTTGTGAAGTCTGCCTGCCGTATCGACCAAAATAACGTCCGTGCCTTTTGCTTTTGCCGAGCTTATTGCGTCAAAAACAACCGCCGCGGGGTCACTGCCTTCGCCGTGATGAACAACTCTGACGCCTGCCCTTTCGCCCCAAACTTCAAGCTGTTCGCTTGCCGCAGCTCTGAATGTGTCGGCAGCCGCAACGACAACCGACTTGCCTTGCGACTTGAAAAAGTTTGCAAGTTTGCCGATTGTAGTCGTTTTGCCTACTCCGTTTACGCCTGAAATCAAGATAACGAGCGGATATGTAAATTCGTATTTTTCAAAATCAATCGATTGCACCAAAAGTTCTTTAAAGCAAGCTCTTGCGTCGTCGGGTTTTGTGATTTTGCGTTCATAAATTTCGTCACGCAAACGGTCTATGAGGTTTGTCGTCGCCGTAACGCCGACGTCCGACGTCAAGAGCGCTTCTTCAAGCTCGTCAAAAAAGGCGTCGTCCAAATCTTTCATTTTGAACGCTTCAAACAGTTTGCGTTTGATTGCTTCTTTTGTCTTTTTAAGCCCTTCGGCAATTTTTGAAAATACTCCCATAATCTCCCCTTAGCTTGCGCTTCCTGCGTCGGAAGCGTGTTTGACCGCTTCGTCAAATTCGATTGAAACGATTTTCGTCACGCCCTTTTCTTCCATAGCAACGCCGAAAATCGTGTCTGCGTGACGCATTGTCGGCTTACGGTGCGTAATGACGATAAATTGCGTTTTGTCGCTGAACATTTTAAGAAGTTCGGCAAACAAGTTTGCGTTTGCGTCGTCGAGCGCGGCTTCGATTTCGTCGAGAATACAGAAAGGCATCGGCTTGAGTTGCAAAATAGCAAACAAAATAGCGATAGCCGTAAGAGCCTTTTCACCGCCCGACAAAAGAGAAATGTGTTGAAGTTTTTTGCCCGGTGGTTGAGCAAAAATTTCAATTCCCGCTTCGAGCGGATCGATTTCCTTTTCGTTTGTCAAATCAGGTTCGAGCGATTCGAGAACGAGTTTGCCCGTGCCGCCGTCAAACAACTTTTTGAAAGTCGTTTGGAAGTTGGCATTGATTTTTTCAAATGCGTCGTTAAACTTGACAACCATTTCGGACGTAAGGTCGGAAATAATCGTTTTAAGGTCGTCGTATGCCGCCTTTATGTCGTCACGCTCTGCCGCCAAAGTGTTATAGCGTTCTTCGAGTTCTTCAAGGTCGGTGATTGCGCATTGGTTGACTTCGCCGAGGCGGTTGATTTCACGCTTTACGCTTGAAATTTCGCCGTTTGCCTTTTTATTGTCGAAATTCTCATCCTTATACTGCAATGCGTTTGCATAAGTCAAATCGTATTCTTCGAGAATATGCTCTTGCATACTTCTTATTTCGATGTCGACTCTTTCAAGACTGCCCTCGTCACGGATACGCTTTTCGGCAAGTTCTGCCTTCGCCTCGGTAAGTATCGTCTTTTTTTTGTTGAGAGCCGCAATATTGTTGTTTAAAGTTTCTTTCGTCGTTGAAAGCGAATTGAGCTTTTCGTCAAGTTCGGCAAGGTGCGCTTTTTCGTCGGCAGTAAATTCCGTCTTTTGCGGCGCGCTTTTAAGTTGTTCAATCTTTCCTTGAACGACTTTAAGTTGAACGTCTGTGTCGATAAGGCTTTCGCGGCATTGCGATTTTTCGCTGCTTAAACGATAGATTTCGTCGCTGATTTTATCGATTTCGCCTTTGAGCGTTGCGTTCTCTACCTTAAGGTCGGTAAGAGCCTTAAACAAGGCGTCGCGTTGCGATTTCTTTTCTTGCGAATCGAACTTCTGCTCGTGAAGATTTCCGAAAAGCTCTTTCTTTTGCTTTACGCTTTCTTCGAGAGCGTCAACGCTTGAAATTTTTATCGTAAGCTCGCCGACGATTTTATCCGCTTCGGCAAGTTCTTTTTCGCAAGCGTCGATATCGGCTTTAAGACGTGCGACGTTTTCGCTTGACAAACGTTGTCTTTCGGCAAACAAACCTGCCTGACCTTTTACGTCGGCAAGTTGTCTTTCGATAGCTTGCGCTTTTTCGTCACACTCGTCAACAAGTTTTTCGTTTTCGGCTTTGCGTTTTAAAAGTTCGCCAAGACTTGCGTTTAGCTTCTTTGCGTTTTCTTCAAGGGCTTCGATTTGTCTTTCTTGGTCGAGCAAGCTCATTCGGTCGCTCTTTCTCGAACCGCCCGAAATCGAACCGTTTTTGGCAAACAAGTCGCCGTCAAGCGTGATAATCTTAAACGCTTGATTGTAATTTCTGAAAAGCCTTGCAGCAACGTCGATGTTTTCAACGACAACCGTATCACCCATAAGAGCCGATACGAGTTTTTCAAACTTGGCGTCATAAGAAATTTGGTCTTTCAAAAGCCCTATGCAGCCGCGTTCGTTGAACACGGCGTCGTTGTCGCCGATTGTCTTTTCTCTGCACGCAGAAAGCGGACGGAACGTTACTCTGCCGTATCTCTTTTGCTTTAACAGATTTATAAGGAATTTTGCGTCGTCTTCGTTTTTAACGATAATGTTTTGAAGCGAAGCGTTAAGAACGTTTTCGACTGCCGCAACAAACTGCTCGGGAACTTTTATGACTTCGGCAACAACGCCCATAATTTTGGCGGCTACTTTGTCGTCGTCTTTTGCGTCTTTCATAAGCCCTTTGATAGCTTCTTGATAGCCTGCGTAATTATCCTTAATTTGTCTTGCCATTTCAAGATTTGCCCTGCTGTTGGAAATCTTGTTGTTAAGCGCCATAATATCGTCTGCTATTGCCGCAAGAGCGATTTTTGCTTCTTTTTTGGCGGTCACGGCTTCGTTTGCCTCTGCCAAAAGCTGACCGTTTTTAGTTTTAAGCTCGTTTATATGACCTTCGGCAATTGACAAAGCCGTCAAATCCTCATCGAGGCTTGTTCTTTTTTGCGACAATGACTCTCTGAGATTTTTGGCTCTTTCTTGATTTATTCCCTTTTCGGAAATAAGTCCCGAAAGATTGCCCTTTAAGGCGGACAATTCTTCAACCGAACGTATATATTCTTGATTTTTAGCTTCGAGTTCGCTCTCTTGGCTTGTTAAAGTTTCGTTCAAAACGCCGTATTCCGCATTTATGCGGTCATACTCTTTTGCAAGCGCGGCAAAGGACGCAAGTTTTTCTTGCTTTTCGCTTTCCGCTTTTGCAATGGCTTCGTCAATTCTTGCTATTTGCGCTTCAAAACTTTGTTTGTCACGCATCAAACGCGATTCGTCGCCGTTGAGATTGTTGAGCTTTTCTTGGAAAACTCTGCCTTCGCCCGCTATACGTTCCGCATCGACTTTGAGCGCAAGAATTTCGGCGTTGAGATTTTTGGAATAATCGTCAAGCGAAGAAAACTCCCCCATACATTTGTCGAACTCTTGCGTACATTCGATAAATTCACGCTCTTTGATTTCGAGTTCGGTTATGGTTTTAGTAAGTCTTTCGGATATCTTTTTCTTTACGTTTTCGTTGTTTTCGTATTGATAGATATATGTGTTTACTTCCCAAAAACGGAGCAAATCTTTAAGTTCAAAATACTTTTTCGTTGCTTCCGCTTGCTTCCTTAACGGAACGATTTGCCTTTCGATTTCGGCAATGCGCTCGTTCGCAACCGTAAGGTTTTGGTTTGCTCGTTCGAGTTTGCGTTCTGCTTCGTTTCGTTGATAACGGAATTTAGAAATGCCTGCCGCTTCTTCAAAAATATGACGTCTGTCGTCAGGCTTTGCCGATAATAACTCGTCTATTCTGCCCTGTCCGATGATGGAATAACCTTCTTTTCCTATACCCGTATCGTGTATAAGATTGATTATGTCCTTCATACGACAACGGGAGCGATTTATAAAATATTCGCTGTTGCCGCTTCGGTCAAGTTTACGAGAAATAACTACGTTGTCTGCGTCAAAGTTCGGAAAAACCTTTCCCCCTTCGTTGTCAAAGTAAAGCGAAACTTCACAGTATGACGTACTGCGACGGTTTTCCGTGCCGTTAAAGATGACGTCTTGCATATTTTTACCACGGAGCGTTTTTGCGCTCTGTTCGCCAAGCGTCCAACGTATAGCATCGGCAATATTCGATTTTCCGCAACCGTTCGGGCCGATAATTGCCGTTACGCCGTCTTTAAATTCGATGGTGACTTTATCGGCAAATGATTTAAAGCCTTTAAGTTCTAACTTCTGAAAATTCAAAATATAACCTCTTGTGTTTCGTAAATTGCCAAAGTATTATATCATACGCAAAGTTTAAAATCAATCAAAAAGCTAAATTTGTGAGCGACTTTTAAAAATAGTAAAACGCAATATTTTACAACTGAAAAATATGGCAAAAACGCTATAAGCTAAGTTTGTATGCGGCTTTTCGTTTCCCGTTTTTACATACGGCGAAAATATGCCATTTTGACGGCTGTTTTCATTACTTAGATATGTTATTGTGTAGGCTAATTTAATGCACTGCGACAGTGTTTATTTTATTGTCTGTTTCCATTACTGCAACTGTTTTCATTACTTAGATATGTATTATGTAGGCTAATTTATATATTGCGATATGTTATTGTGTATTTAATTTCATATACTGCGCTGTGTATATTTTGACGGCTGTTTTCATTACTGCGATATGCATTATGTAGACTAATTTATATATTGCGATATGTTATTGTGTAGTTTAATTTCATATACTGCGCTGTGTATATTTTGCCGACTGTTTTCGTTACTGCAACTGTTTTCGTTACTGCAATATTTATTATGTAGACTAATTTATATATTACAAAATTATTTATATTTCTGAACCTGATACTAAAAAATCGTAATCTTTTCACATAAAAACAAAAGCGCTCCTATGAGCGTTTTTGTTTTAAGTTTTGATTAAATTTGCCTATTTAATTGTTTTTGCGTGCGGCAGTTTTTTTGCGTCTATAAGTTCACGTTAGCAATCAAACGCAACTGCTGTTAGCAGTTAAACGCAACTGCCGACAGTCCGCTTAAAAATCAATTAGCAAATGCCGTGAGCAAGCATTGCGCCTGCGATTTTTTCAAACGCCGCAATGTTTGCGCCGATAACAAAGTTGTTTTCCTTGCCGTACTTTCTTGCAGCGTTGTCGATGTTGTGGAAAATGCCGACCATAATGGTTTTGAGTTTTGAGTCGACTTCATCAAACGACCAATATACTCTTTGGCTCGATTGCGCCATTTCAAGAGC
>JAQYCY010000021.1:0-6522 GCA_028724485.1 Bacillota bacterium
ACCGCTTGGAACAGAGAAATAAAAGAACTTATGGGCGGAATGGGTATCAACTCCATCGAAGCCTTAAAGGGAAACCGCCTTATGCTAAGAGGCGTCGGACTAAACGAAAAGGAGCTTGAAATTTTGGGTATCAAGCACGCAGGTGAATAACATGAAAAGAATATTCGTCAACGAAAAATGGTGTTTAGGATGCAGACTTTGCGAATACAACTGCGCTTTTGCGAACAAAGGCGGACAGACTATGTATCTTGCGCTTAAAAACGCCGTCATACATCCTAACATAAAAGTCGAAGAAAAAGACGGCATAACGTACGCCGTTTCGTGCAGACACTGCACCGAGCCGCTTTGCAAAAAGAGTTGTATCGCAGGCGCAATCAAAATCGTGGACGGCGTTGTCGAAATCGACAAATCGAAATGCGTCGGCTGCTACACTTGCGTTTTGGTTTGCCCTTACGGCGCGCTGTCAATCGGCGACAACGGCGTAATGCAAAAATGCGAGCTTTGCATTTCAAACGGAAACGGCTCGCCTGCTTGCGTAAAGGGTTGCCCGAACCAAGCTATCGTATACGAGGAGAGATAATATGAAATATTTAATCATCGGAAACAGTATTGCGTCCACGGGAGTTATCGAAGGCATACGCCGTATAGACGACAAAGGCGAAATAACCGTGATAGGCGAAGAAAAGCATCACGTCTACTCTCGTCCTTTGATTTCGTATCTCATTCAAGGAAAAACGGACGAAGAAAGAATAAAATATCGCGCGGACGATTTTTACGAAAAAAACCGCGTAACGACCTTGCTCGGAATAAAAGCGGTAAAAATCGATAAGGACAAAAAAACGGTTACCCTGTCTGACGGACAAATTTTGCCATACGACAAACTTGCCGTAGCAACGGGCTCTACTCCGTTCATTCCGCAAATCGAAGGCTATGACGGCTTAAAAAACAAAACGACGTTTTCAACGCTCGACGATGCAAAACGCCTTGAAGGTATGATTGATAAAACCAAAAACGTACTTATTATGGGTGCAGGTCTTATCGGTCTTAAATGCGCGGAATGTCTAGCACATAAAGTCAAATCCATAACGGTCGTAGACCATGCAAGTTACGTTCTGCACAGCATTTTAAAGCAAGAAGAAGCGGATGAAGTTCAAAAAGTCTTAGAAGAACAAGGCATTAAATTTATCCTAAAAAACGGCGTTAATAAATTCGACGGACAAACGGCATACCTTGACGGCTCAACCCTGAATTTCGATATTCTTGTTATGGCGGTCGGCGTAAGACCGAACGTCGCTCTTTTAAAAGATGCCGACGCCAAAGTCAATAAAGGCATCGTGGTAAACGCCAAAAGCGAAACGACTTTAAAAGACGTTTACGCTTGCGGCGACTGCACCGAATACTTTGACGTAAGTAGTAACGAAAACAAAATTATGGCGATTTTGCCGAATGCGTATATGCAAGGCGAAACGGCAGGTATAAATATGGCAGGCGGAAGTGCGAGTTTCGACAAGGCGATTCCGATGAATAGCATAGGCTTTTTCGGCTATCATATAATCAGCGCAGGAAACTATGACGGAGAAGTGTCAATCGAAAAGGGCGACGATTTCATCAAAAAGTTTTTTGTGGCGGACGGCAAGCTGAAAGGTTTTATTCTTGCAGGCAACGTAGACCGTGCCGGAATTTACACAAAAATGGTACGCGACGAAATTTCGCTAAGCGACGTAGATTTCGATTTGATTAAAAAGGAAGCGTCGCTTATATGCTTTGTAAAGAGCATAAGAGATTCTTCTCTTACAAAGGTTGTATAAAGGCGGTGAAAAAATGAAAAAGATAGACGCAAAAAATTTAAACTTTGATACTCTCAATGAGTTGATAAGAAAAACGGACGGTGATATTATAATTTCAGATTGCTTAGGGCAACGCTTTATAGGAAGCGGGCTCGGCAGCAAGAAAATTCAAATCGAAGGCACTGCCGGAAATGCGCTCGGCGCATATCTTGACGGCGCTACGATTACCGCTTACGGCAACGTTCAGGACGCTGTCGGCGACACGATGAACGACGGAAAAATCATAGTCCACGGAAGCGCAGGCGACGCTGTCGGCTATGCGATGCGCGGCGGCGAAATTTACGTTCAAAAAAATGCGGGGTATCGCGTGGGCATACATATGAAAGCCTACAAGTCGAAACTTCCCGTTATGGTTATAGGCGGAACGGTCGGAAGTTTTTTGGGCGAATATCAGGCAGGCGGCATAATAGTCGTGCTTAACCTTTCAAACGAAAAAGACATAGTAGGCAAGTTTTGCGGAACAGGCATGCACGGCGGAAAAATTTTTCTCAGAACAAAAACGGAGATTCCTTCTCTGCCGCCGCAGGTTCACCAATGCAAGGCTACAAAGTCTGACTTAGCCGAAATCGCTCCGCTTATCAAAAACTTTTGTTCTTATTTCGGCGGTGACGAAAGGGCAATTTTAAGCGACGCATTTTTCGTGCTTACGCCAAACTCTAACAACCCGTACAGACAACTCTACGTTGAAAACTAATAAACAAAATCTCATACAACAAAGGAGATAATATGAAATATTCTGTAAACGACGTAATGGAATACGTCAAAGAAGAGGACGTCAAATTTATTCGACTTGCTTTTTTAGGCATCGACGGAAGAATGAAAAACGCTTCCATAATGCCGAGCGAACTCAAAAGAGCGTTTTCGGAAGGCATAGCGTTTGACGGTTCGGCAATCGAAGGATTTGAAAAAGCGGAAAGGAGCGATTTGTTTTTATTCCCCGACCCCGACACCCTTACCCTGCTTCCTTGGCGACCTATGCACGGAAAGGTCATTCGTCTTTTTTGCGACGTCAGATATCCCGACGGCAGAGCGTATGAGCTTGACGCCAGAAGTATTTTGAAAGCGGCGGTAAAAAAAGCCGAGCAAATGAAAATCAAATGCAACTTCGGCACGGAATTCGAATTTTATCTTTTTAAAATCGACGAAAACGGAAACGAAACAAACGAACCTTGCGACAATGCAGGTTATATGGACGTGTTCCCTGCCGACAAGGGCGAAAACATCAGACGTGAAATTTGTCTGACTATCGAAGAGATGGGACTTAGCCCCGAATGTTCGCACCATGAAGAAGGTCCGGGACAAAACGAAATAGATTTTAAATATGCCGACACTTTGTCGTCTGCCGACCATGCCGTCATATTTAAAAACGCAACCGAAGCCATTGCGTATAAAAACGGAATGGTTGCGTCGTTTATGCCAAAACCTATAAAGGGAAAAAGCGGAAGCGGACTGCACGTCAACGTTTCGGTCGAATCGGACAAAGACGTGTTTGAGCCGTTTGCGGCAGGCGTTTTAAACAGAATTAAAGATATGACTTTCTTTTTAAACCCTACCGAAAACTCTTATGACAGACTCGGCGAAATGAAAGCTCCGAGCACCGTTTCTTGGGCAAACGAAAACCGCACCACACTTATCAGAATACCTGCGACAAACGGACAAAAGCGTTTCGAGCTTCGTTCGCCGGACGGAATGACAAACATATATTTAAGCTACGCTCTCATCATTTACGCAGGACTCGAAGGCGTAGAAAACGCGCTTAAACTGCCTGACGAAACAAACAAAAACGCAGCTGACGACAAAGCGGCGGACAAATTGCCGTCGACTTTGAGCGAAGCAAAAGAAGTTGCTTTTAGCAGCGAATTTATCAAAAAGTGTTTACCTGAAAAACTGATTCGATCGATTAAGTAAGTATGACAAAAGACGCTAAGGTTTTAGTGATTTCTTCTGCAAACGGCGGCGAAGAGTTTTTCAAAAAATATCTAAGCGGATATTTTAAAATAGACTTCGCTTTCAGCGGTTCGGAAGCCAGACGACGAGTCGACGAATTCGATTATGACGTCGTTATCGTCAACTGTCCGCTAAGAGACGAATTCGGCACGTTGCTCGCAGAAGAAATTTCAAACAACTCCTATTCGGGAGTCATTGCGCTCATAAAAACAGACGTTTATGAAAGCGTGGCTTTCGCATTGGAAAAAAGCGGCGTTTATTGCATTGCAAAGCCGGTTTCTCCGCAAAACTTCGTTCAAGGCGTCGGCTTTGCGGTCACTACAAACGAAAGGCTTAAAGGCTTAATCAAAAAGACGGAAAGCCTTAAAGAGAAAATGGAAGAGATTAAACTTATATCGCGCGCAAAACTTTTGCTCATCACAAAACTTTCATTTTCGGAAGACGAAGCGCACAGATACATCGAAAAACGAGCCATGGACGATTGCATTAAAAAATCGGCTGTTGCTATGGACATAATCAAAACGTACGGCTAAGCCGTGAAATTTACTAATAAAACTTTAAGAGGCATACATTATGAAAAAGTACATTTTCGTTACAGGGGGCGTTGTGTCGGGACTTGGAAAAGGCATCACGGCAGCTTCGCTCGGCAGATTGCTTAAAGCTCGCGGTCTCAAAGTAGCGGCTCAAAAGCTTGACCCTTATATCAACGTCGATCCGGGAACTATGAGTCCGTATCAACACGGCGAAGTTTTCGTGACTGAAGACGGCGCAGAGACCGATCTCGATTTGGGACATTATGAACGCTTTATCGACGAAAACTTAAACAAGTATTCAAACCTTACCACAGGCAAAGTCTTCTGGAACGTTTTGAACAAAGAAAGACGCGGCGAATATCTCGGCTCGACCGTTCAAATCATTCCGCACGTCACAAACGAAATTAAGGACTTTATCTATCGCGTCGGCAGAGAAACGGACGCCGACATAGTTATAACGGAAATAGGCGGAACTATCGGCGACATCGAATCGCAACCGTTCATCGAAGCCGTCAGACAAATATCTCTCGAAGTCGGCAGAGAAAACAGCCTTTTTATCCACGTCACTCTTGTTCCGTTCCTGTCGGGAAGCGACGAACATAAGAGCAAACCTACTCAACACTCCGTCAAAGAGTTGCAAGGCATGGGCATAAATCCCGACGTCATAATCTTACGTTGCGACAAGCCGCTCGAAGAAAGCATCTTCAACAAAATCGCGCTGTTCTGCAACGTCAAAAAAGATTGCGTCATCGAAAACCGCACGTTGCCTATATTGTACGAAGCTCCGCTTATGCTCGAAAAGAGCAATTTCTCGGAAGTCGTTTTGCGAGAACTCGGAGTTACCGCTCCTCGCCCTAACCTCACCGAATGGTCGGCTATGGTAAAGAAAATTAAATCACTCGACAAAACCGTCAATATAGCTTTGGTCGGAAAATACGTAGCTCTTCACGACGCGTATCTTTCGGTTGCGGAAGCGTTGCGCCACGCAGGATATTGGAACGGCGCAAAAATCAACATTATGTGGACGGACAGCGAACAAATAACCGCTGACAACGTAAACGACGTGCTTAAAGACGCAGACGGAATTCTCGTTCCGGGCGGCTTCGGCAACAGAGGTATTTTAGGCAAAATTCTTGCCGCTAAGTACGCAAGAGAAAACGACGTCCCTTATCTCGGAATTTGCCTCGGCATGCAAACTGCGGTCATCGAATTTGCAAGAAACGTGTTAGGACTTGCCGACGCCGATTCGGGCGAATTTAATTCGGAAAGCAAAAACAAGGTTATAGATTTCTTGCCTGACCAAAGCGATGCCGTAAACAAAGGCGGCACTTTAAGACTCGGCGCATATCCGTGCGCAATCAAAGAAGGCACCAAACTTTACGAATGTTACGGCGAAAAAGAAGTATTCGAAAGACACCGCCACCGTTATGAATTCAACAACGACTATCGCGACGCTATGACCGAGCGCGGTCTTGTCATCGGCGGAACGTCACCGGACGGCTATATCGTCGAAACGGTAGAAAACCCGAAATGCAAATACTTTGTGGGCGTTCAATTCCATCCTGAATTTAAAAGCCGTCCGAACAAACCGCATCCGCTTTTTATGGGGCTTATCAAAGCTGCAATGGAAAAGTAAATGAGCGTCAAACGTTCGGCAATTTTGCATCTTACAATTTGCCTCGCATTTTAAGCTCTGAAACAAATTATAATTGCCTTACTTTATCGGTATGAAATGAAACGATAGCAACATAAATCTTGTTTGCTATCGTTTTAATTCTTATCGTTTTAATTCTGACTACACATAAAAGTTCAAAACCCAATTAAATTAGATACAATCAATCGAAAGATTTTTTGTTTAAAACATTAATAAAATCAAATCACAGCTCAAACCGATTTTTGTTTAATACTTTAATAAAATCAAATCACACAGCACAAACCGATTTTTTGTTGATATTATAGTTTTTACAAACGCAGTTCTGAAAACTTTACAATATTAAACACTATCACAGTTTTTTATCATAGTTCGCATTCGTTTATTTCAATTACGCTTACAAATCATAATTTTTGCTAACAAATTTGCTAACAAACCACACAAAAACCCACAAAAACAGGCATTATTTCACCCCTAAATAGTGTATAAAAAAGCCCTAAAACCACAATATATAGTGGTTCAGGGCTTTGGCGGAGCATTAGTA
>JAQYCY010000022.1:0-27358 GCA_028724485.1 Bacillota bacterium
TTTGCCTATGATTGCGGCGAGCTGGCTTTGATTGAAATATCGCATTATGCAAGCGAAAGAATATGCAATGCGGCGTTTAAAAGAATACTCGATAAACACGGCGTGAAAAGCGCAGCTTTTGACGTGCCGCCTTATATCGAAGTTTACGAAAAGTGACTATGAATCGTCGATTTGCTTTCATAGTCGCAATTAAATACGAAATAACCCTTTGGAGGTCATGATAAATGAAATTTGATAAGATTTTACAATATCAGGAAGTAGACAAAAAACTTACGGCGATAGAGCAAGAGTTTTTTAAAAACGAAATTTGCGTCACCTTTGTCGGTATGCAAAACAAGCTAAAACAAGCCGCAGTTAAACTTGATAAGGTAAAGAAGGAAGCGGCAGAAGTAGCTAAAAGCGAAAAATCATACGTCAGCCGTATAGAAAAAGTTAAAAGCGAACTTTTAGAACTCGATAAAGTAGTTGATGAAATCGAAGACTTAAACGAAGCCGAACATTACGTCAAACTTATTACGAATCTTGCAAAAGAACTTGAAAGCCTTGAAAAGGAACTTAGTAAAGACAAGACTAAAGCTGTCGAAGTCAACAAAGAATGGGCGGAAACGATGAAAGTCGGTCAAGACTGCACAAAAAAAATTAAATCGATTAAAACGCAATATGACGAACTTTTCAACAAGACGAAGGCGGATAGAGCAGTAGTCGAAAAAGAGCTTAAGGCCATTCAAAAAGATATTCCTGCCGATATGTTTGAAAAGTATGTTGCGCTAAAAAAGTCGAAAAAACTTCCTGCATTTGTCGAGTACGAAGTGGGTAGCAAAATGTGCAGCGGTTGTCGAATGGAAATTAGTCAAGACGTTGTATCGAAACTCAAAAATGCAGGCGATATGGCAGAGTGTTCCGATTGCGGAAGAATTTTGTTTATAAAAGATTGAGGAAATACGCAAGCAATATATAAGATTAAATAACAAAATTGACATAACAAATCGGCAATATTTCGTTAATTTAACGAAACTTATTCTCATTAAATCGGCATAAAAACGTTAAATATATTCGATAAGAAATTGCCTTAAATAGTAAGTTTAATAAAAAATATTTCAAAAACAAACGTATAAAAACGTAAAATAGGTAAACCTTGCTTTAGGCAAGTATAAACGTATAACGGGGGTAATATGAAATACTGTTACAAAAACAAAAAGATAAGCAGTGAAAACGCATTGTTGCAAAAGGGCGCAGGATTTTCGATTGGCGAGAAAGGGCAGGAGAAAATCGTCAGTTTAAACGGGGTATGGGATTTTAAATTTTACAATTCCGTTCTTGATTATGTCGAAGATACGAAATATGACAGCGAAATCAAAGTGCCGTCGAACTGGCAAATAGAGGGATTTGGAGTTCCGATTTACACCAACGTGCATTATCCGTACGCAATAGGCACAAATCCGCTTACCTTGCCTAAAATTAAGGACAAGCTCAATCCTTGCGGCGTTTATCATAGGAAATTTAACATAGACGGTCTTGACGAAAACGTCGTGCTTAATTTTGCGGCGAACAGTTGCGCGGAAGTTTACGTCAACGGCAAATACGTCGGTTACAGCGACGACACGTTCGACTATCAACGTTATGATATAACCGACTTTTTAACGGTCGGTGAAAACGAAATCAAGATTATCGTCGTTCAATACAGCGTGGGCAGCTATTTAGAAGACCAAGATATGTGGAGATTGTCGGGTATCTACCGCGACGTTTTGCTTGAATTTAATCCTAAAACTCAAATTGAAGATATTTACGTCAGAAGTGAAATCGACAACGAGTTTAAAGGTGCGATATTTAAATTCGATTGCGAAGTTTCTACAAACAGGGCGGCTTTCGACGGCGGCAAGGTTGAGTATAAATTGACAGATAAGGACGGTAAAATCGTTTGCGAAAATACAGCCGACATAGGAAAGCTCGAGGACGGCGGAGCGACTTTTAAAACGCTTATGAGCAACCTTGAAAGCGTAAATCTGTGGTCGACGGAAAATCCTTATCTTTATACGCTTACCGTATGCCTTTATGATAAAAACAGCAAAGTAATTGACAAGAGGGTTCTCGATTTCGGTTTCAGAAAAATCGAAGTTGTCAAAAAGACGGAAAACCACGATCCGCACATTTTGCTCAACGGCAAGCCATTGCTTATTCGCGGCGTAAACCGTCACGAGTTTCATCCTTTTTACGGTCACGCCGTTCCGACGGAACTTACCGAAAAAGACCTTGAACTTTGCTTGTCGAACAATATCGACAGCGTTAGAACCTGCCATTATCCTAACTCGAGAAACTTCTATAAACTTTGCGACAGAATGGGTATTATGGTAATGAGCGAAAACAATCTCGAAACGCACGGACTTGCTCGTTTTGTTCCGAGAAACAGTGCGTTCTGGACAAGAAAATGTTGCGCGAGAATGCAAAAAATGATTTATGCAAACCGCAATCACGCTTCGATTCTTTTCTGGTCGCTCGGAAACGAGTCGGGCAACGGCGGAGCGTTTGCAAAAATCAAAAAAGCGGGACAGGGCGTAGATAATACCCGTCCGTTCCATTATGAATGTGACGCGCACGCAAAAGTTACTGACATTTTGTCCGAAATGTACACGACCGAAGGCAGAATGGCGGAACTCGGACAAAATAAACTTCATACCCACTCAAGAGCGCTTTGGCACATAACCGGTTATATGCTTATGCCGCATATGTACAAAAATAAGCCGTTTATACAGTGCGAGTACGCACACGCTATGGGCAACAGCCTTGGCAACTTTGTCGATTATTGGAACGATTTCAAAAAGTACGAAAGGCTTTGCGGCGGTTATATCTGGGATTTTGCCGACCAATCGATTGCGGTTAAACGCACCGACGGCACGATAGAATGGCGTTACGGCGGCGATTTCGGCGATAAGCCTAACGACGGCAATTTCGCTTTCAACGGAATATTCAGAGCGGACAGAAGCCCTAATCCGTCACTTTACGAAGTCAAAAAGTGCTATCAAAAATTGCAATTTTCTTTGCTCGGTTCAAAGATTGAAATTAAAAACGAATTTTCGTTTACAAACGCAAACAAATACGGACTTAGACTTTGCCTTGTGAAAAACGGCGAAATAGTCGAAACAAAAGAAGTTTCTATGCCTTCAATCGAACCGTTCAAGACGGGACAAATCGAAAATCCTTTCAAAGCCGACGAGGCAGACGTTTTTGTCAACTGTTACGCCTACCTTTTAAAGGACGACGGTGTTTTGAAAAAAGGTCACGTTATTGCCGAAGAACAACTTGTTCTCAATCCGTTTAAGGCGAATGAGTTTAAGCTCGACAAAAATCTTGCAAAGCAAGATAAGGAATTTAGCGTTACGGGTGGCGGCGTAAAGGTCGTTGCAAGCAAAAAGGATGGCGTAAAACTTATCGCAAACGGCATTGACACGTCTATTGCTCCAAACTTTTGGAGAGCGCCAACCGACAACGACTACGTTCCGCATATCGGCGATTTCCTTAAAAACTTTATCGGCGTATACTACTACAAAAGGGCGCAAAACAAAATGAAACTTAAAAGCGTAAAACTTGTCGACGGAGCATTGGTACTTAAATACGCTATGCGCCATATATCGGCGTTTAAAGTCACAATTTCGGGTTCGAACGACGGCGTAAGATTTACACTAAAAGTAACAAATCACGGTTTCGGACTTCCGAGATTCGGTTTCAGATTTAAACTCGACAAGAGCTTTGACAACGTTGACTTTATCGGCAGAGGCAAAGAAGAAAACTATTGCGACAGAAAGACTTCGCAGTTTGTCGGTCGTTATAGCGGAAAAGCCGAAGATTTCATTCACGGCTATCTTTATCCGCAAGAAAACGGCAATCACTGCGACGTAAGACAACTCGCACTTTCTGACGGAAAGAACACGCTTAAAATTTCGGCGCTTAAAAAACCGTTTGAGTTTACGGCAAGTCCTTATAGTATCGAACAGCTTGAAAAAGCAAAACACTTGCACGAACTTGAAAAAGAAGATACGCTCGATGTCTGTATCGACGGCGGTCAACGCGGCGTCGGCGGCGACGTTCCTGCATTTGCCTGCACGTTGCATAAGTATAAGCTCAACCACGGTAAACATTCGTTCGATTTTATGATAAGCTCGAAATAATAATTCGGAAACAATTCGGATTAAAACTAATTTAAAACCCGACTTTGCGGACTGCCAAAACTTTACGCAACGGTCGGGTTTTTATTTGAGAAATTTTACTGTTAAGTAAAAAGTTCATTGCCTTATATAATGTAAAATTTAAAGTCTACTGTTCTGTCATTGCTAAATTTTGTTTATTGTTTTGCTGTTTTCTAAAATTTACTGTCATTGCTTATAAATGTGCCGTTATCACTTGTAACGACGTTGCCGTTGTTTGTAACCTTGTTGTCACCACCTACGATTTCGGCTTGACTATCGCTGTCGGCGATAGCGGTGTCGTCATTGTTTATAACGGCGCTGTCATCGCTTATAGCGGCATCGTTATCGAGAGCGTCGTCGGTTTTGTCGCTAAGCGAATCGGAATTTTTGTTTTTGTCGTTGTTTTTGAAAAGATAGCAAAATCTGTAAAACAACACGGACATAACGGTTGACAAAGTCCAACCGATAGGCCAGCCGCTCCAAATTCCGTTTGAGCCGAGATACTTTGCAAGAACAAAAGCGAAAATTACTCTCAGTATTAGGTCGGCAAAAGTTCCTATCATAAACTTTATGATTTGGCTCGTGCCTCTTAAAATGCCGTCGCAAACGAGTTTTACGGCTATTATTATATAGAACGGGGAAACGATTCTAAGGAACATTTCGCCCGTATACGACGCTTCCGCACTTGGATTTGTGAGGAAAATTCCGACAAGATATTTTCCCGCAATCGAATAAAGCAAAATGAGCGGAACGGCTATGATAAGGAACATTTTAAGTCCCGCCCAAAAACCTTGTTTAATGCGGTCGATTTTTTCTGCGCCTAAGTTTTGTGAACTGTAATTTGAAATGCCGTTGCTCATAGTCGCAAACGACGAAATCGCAATATTGTTGAGTTTTATTGCGGCAGAGTAGCCTGCGATAACGCCCGTGCCGAACGAGTTTACAATGCTTTGAATGATTATATTGCCAAATGAAATGGAACTTTGTTGCAATATACTCGGAATTGCAATAACCACTATATCCTTGAAGATACGTCCGCTGAAAGGCTTTGGTTTTTCTTCTGCCTTTATTTTCGCCAGACGTAGGAATACGAATACCATAGCAAGAATGCAGCTTATACCTTGACAAATAAAAGTTGCCCAAGCGACGCCTGCCACACCCATCTTGAACACTGTGACGAAAAGCACGTCCATTCCGATGTTTGCGGTTGACGATGCGGCGAGGAAAATAAAAGGCGTTTTGGAATCGCCGAGAGCGGAGAAAATACCCGTTGCGATGTTGTAAAGCAATACGAAAGGAAGTCCCCAAACGTAAATGTCGAGATACAAGACCGAATCGGCAAGTATTTCATCGGGAGTGTTTATAACTTTTAATATTAGTTTTGAACAGGTCAGTCCTACGACCATAAGGACGACGCATAAAACGGCGGACGAAATCAACGTCGTGTAGACGGCGGTTTTCAGGTCAGTGTAATTCTTTGCGCCGAACAGTCGTGATACGATGACCGAACATCCTATATTGCAACCGAAAGCGAATGCTAAGAATATAAGAGTGATTTCGTAACTGTTTCCGACCGCCGCAAGTGCATTTTCGCCTATGAAAAGTCCTGCTACAAGGCTGTCTGCCAAATTGTAAAGTTGTTGAAAAATGACGCTGCCCAAAAGCGGCAAGCAGAACTTCCATAAAACCGAAGCAGGCTTGCCGACCGTAAGGTCGACGTTCATCGATTTTTCTTTAGTCATGTCTTGATTTTAGTCCTTTTGTTTTTGCAAATCAAGCAAAATCGAGGTGTAAAAAAAAGTAAAACAATGACGATAATTTTATGGTTTATGTCGCGCTGTCAGCTATGCAATTTGTTATATCGAGCGTTATGAATTATCTAAATAATAATATAGTCCGCTTAAAATAAATCAAAATGGAAAAATAACTTAAAATAAATCAAAATCGAAAATAATAATCTTAAATAAATTTCAAAAAAATCAGTTTAAATTTAGAAAAAAATACTTGACAGCTTAAAGGGGGCGGTGATAGTATGTGTGTAATAAGAAAACCGTTGAAAAAGAGGAAGTAACTTAAATAAAGCTCCGATACAGAGAGCCGTCGATGATGAGAATACGGCACGGAAAGTTTAAGCGAATGGGCTTTTGAGGGCAAACCGAACCGAAAGGTAGGGGCGACGGATACGCACCGTTACAGCGTCTGGATATGATAGTATCCAATGAGTGGGCGAAGTAATTTCGTCAAGCAGGGTGGCACCGCAGAGATTTTACACCTCTGTCCCGGCATAGGGATAGAGGTGTTTTTTATTGTCCTAAGGCGACTTTGGACAATGAAATGCAAATAAATTTAAAAGGAGAAAAAAATATGGCAGGACAAAAAATACCTTACAAAATTTATCTTGAAGAAAGCGAGATGCCTAAGGCATGGTATAACGTTCGCAGCGATATGAAAATAAAACCGGCTCCGCTTCTTAATCCGGCGACCGGCAAACCTATGACGGCGGAAGAGCTTGGACACGTTTTTTGCGACGAACTTGTATCGCAAGAGCTTAACAACGACGACAGATATATCGAAATACCCGAAGAGATAAGAGCGTTTTACAAAATGTATCGTCCTTCGCCTCTTGTCAGAGCGTACTGCCTTGAAGAAAAACTTAAAACGCCTGCTAAAATTTATTACAAATTTGAAGGCAACAACACCTCGGGCAGCCACAAACTCAACAGCGCGATAGCGCAAGCGTATTACGCCAAAAAGCAAGGTTTGAAGGGCGTAACGACCGAAACGGGGGCAGGACAATGGGGTACGGCTCTTTCAATGGCTTGCGCATATTTAGGTCTTGACTGCAAAGTCTATATGGTAAAGTGCAGTTATGAACAAAAGCCGTTTCGACGTGAAGTCATGAGAACTTACGGCGCGTCGGTTACACCGTCACCGTCAGCCGAAACTGAAGTAGGAAGAAAAATTCTTGCCGAACATCCAAACACAAACGGCAGCCTCGGTTGCGCGATTTCGGAAGCTGTCGAAACTGCAACAAAACTTGACGGTTATCGCTACGTTTTGGGAAGCGTTTTAAACCAAGTATTGCTTCATCAATCGATAATCGGACTAGAAACAAAGGCGGCTCTTGACAAATACGGCGTAAAACCTGACATTATCATCGGTTGCGCGGGAGGCGGTTCCAACCTTGGCGGACTTATTTCTCCGTTTATGGGCGAAAAACTCCGTGGCGAAGCGGATTATCGCTTTATTGCAGTTGAGCCTGCGTCTTGTCCGTCGCTTACCCGCGGCAAATACGCATACGATTTTTGCGATACGGGTGCTGTTTGTCCGCTTGCAAAAATGTATACTTTGGGTTCGCAATTTATTCCTTCAGCGAGCCACGCAGGCGGTCTTCGCTACCACGGAATGAGTTCGACGCTTTCCGAGCTTTATGACGAAGGACTTATGGAAGCTCGTTCGGTTAAACAAACGGAAGTTTTTGAAGCCGCCGAATACTTTGCAAGAGTCGAAGGTATTCTTCCTGCGCCGGAATCTAGTCACGCAATCAAAGTTGCAATGGACGAAGCAATCAAATGCCGCGAAACGGGCGAAGAAAAAACAATCGTGTTCGGACTTACGGGAACGGGCTATTTCGATATGGTTGCTTACGGCAAGTTCAACGACGGTCAAATGGGCGATTATATTCCGACCGATGCCGAAATCGAAGAATCACTCAAAAAATTGCCTAAAATCGGCTGAATGACGATTAAAGATGATATTAAATAAAATATTATTCGCTCATATGAAAAACGTGCGGCGCAATCAAGGCTTAGCGGAATAGACGTTGCAAAACGGCAAAAAATCAAACAAAAAAGGTGTCAAATTTGCTCAAATTATGCCTGAAAACAGGCGGCAAACGTTTGACACCTTTTTTTCGTTATGGTAAACTAATAGTCGAGCCGCACGGGAGTGGTTTTTTAAGTATGCACGGCATCACCTAAGCTCGGCGAGACTGGTTAGAGGAGGTAAACAAATGTACGCAATCATTGAAACAGGCGGCAAGCAATACAAGGTTGAAAAAGATATGCTCGTTAAGGTTGAAAAACTCAACGCTGAAGTCGGAGCAACTGTCGAACTCGACGCTTTGATGCTTGTTGACGACAAGGGTCAAGTCAAGACCGGAGCGAAAGTCGGCAAAGTTACGGCTACCGTAAACAAGCAAGACAAAGCAGCAAAAGTTTTGGTTTGTCACTACAAGTCAAAGAAGCAAATCAGAAAGCGTCAAGGTCATCGTCAACCTTATACAGAACTTAAAATAGTTTCTATCGGTTAATATGACTACGATTAGATTTTTTAAAAAAGACGATTTTATTACGGCTGTCGAATGTGAGGGGCATACAGGCTATGACGTCGAAGGATATGACGTCGTTTGCGCCGCCCTTAGTTCTATCGTCCAGACGGCGGTCTTGGGACTTATGCAAATTGCTCAAATAAACGTTGAGTATAAAGTCCGCGAAAAAGACGGCTATTTGTTGGTCAAACTTCCTAAGGAGATGACCGAAGTCGAAAAACACGACAGCGACGTCATTTTAAAAACTCTGCTCTTAGGGGCGTCCGACCTCTATGAAGGCTTTTCGGACTATATCAATTTGGAGGTTAAAAACAATGTTCATTAAGATTCAATTGTTTGCTCATAAAAAAGGTGTCGGTTCATCGAGAAACGGTCGTGACAGCGCATCAAAAAGACTTGGTATCAAGCGCGCTGACGGTCAATTTGTTCTTGCCGGAAATATCTTAGTTCGTCAAAGAGGAACGAAATTCCACGCAGGCAACAACGTCGGTATCGGAAGCGATGACACTTTGTTTGCTTTGATTGACGGCGTCGTAAGATTCGAACGTTTCGGAAAAGATTCAAAGAAAGTGAGCGTTTACGAAAAAGAAGCAAAATAATAAACGTAAAACGTTTTAACAAAAACAAAACAAAAATCACGACTAAGTCGTGATTTTTTTATGTTCAAGGGGTGGCGGTGTTTTTTAACAAAATCGCAGTTATGCCGAAGCGGAAACTTAGAAATAAAGCGAGCGAAAGATGCAAAAGTAAAACGTACGTCGTTGATAGAAATTATCAAACAGATTTACATAATAACAAGGCGAAATGAAATGCCTAAATTCAGAAGCGAAAGACGGTGAGAAAAAAAAAGATAGAGCGATAAAGCAATAAAGCAAGCTAAAAGAAAACGGCGATAAGCAAAACTGCATAACGGACAAATCGAAAACAAAACCTTAAAACCAAAAAAATGAATGGCAATGAAAAAGGTAGAGCCGAAATGCGTATTATTGTAAAATGATTAGCTAATATTTAATTTGTTGTAAAAAAATTATTAGTGTGCTAAAATCATTGAGATATGAGAAAAGTTAAAAAGGTTTATTCTTTATTTAAAAGATATACGGGTTCGGCGATTTTGTCGCCGCTTTGCAAGCTCATAGAAGCCTTGCTCGAATTGTTAATTCCTTTGATAGTCGCAAAGATTATCGACGTGGGAATTCCGAGTGGCGATACGGGGTATATCGTAAAAATGATTCTTCTTATGGCGGCTTTTGGTGTACTCGGGCTTGCGTTTTCGCTTACGGGGCAGTTGTTTTCCGCTAAGGCGGCAACGGGATATGCCTCGTCCTTGCGTTTCGAGCTTTACAAAAAGACTATAAATTTGCCGTTTTTTGAAACAGACAAGCAAGGAATTCCTACTTTAATCACAAGGCTTACAAGCGATTGCAACCAAGTTCAAACAGGCGTCAATATGGTATTGCGGCTTTTGCTTCGTTCGCCTTTTGTCGTTTTCGGCGCGTTTGCTATGGCGGCAGTTATAAACCTTAAACTTTCGCTTATAGTTTTGGCGGCTATTGCGGTTTTGTTTGTCATAGTCCTTGCAATATCACTTTCGTCACTTCCTAAGTACCATAAAAATCAGGTTTTGCTTGACGGCGTTGCGGAATCCACTCGTGAAAATTTGTCGGGCGTCAGAGTAATAAGGGCGTTTTGTGCGGAAGACCGATTTGAAACAGAATTTAAAGAAAAGACCGAAAAACTTTATAAGGGGCAGCTTGTCGTCGCGAGAATATCGTCGCTGCTCAATCCGTTCACTTATTTTATTGTCAACCTTGCAATAGTTTTGATTTTGTATTTCGGCGGACTTAAAGTAAACAGCGGAAGTTTGTCGCAGGGTGAAGTTATCGCGCTTTATCAATACGTTTTGCAAATTCTGGTCGAACTTATTAAACTTGCAAATCTTATCATTTTGATGCCTAAAAGCGTTGCTTGTTTAAAACGTTTGTCCGAAATTTTGGAAAACGAATCGCATTATGAAATCGCGGGCAATTCAAGCGGCTCGGAATGTTTGACGACAGAAACGAAAGACGGCTGCGCCCAAACGAATTTTACAGAGGAAAACAATAACGTTCCTGCCGTAAAATTCGACCACGTTTCTATGAAGTATTACAGTGGCGGTGAAAATGCAATAAGTGATTTCAGTTTGTCGGTCGGGCGGGGTGAGACTATCGGAATAATCGGCGGCACCGGTAGCGGAAAAAGTACTCTCGTTTCGCTTATGCCGCGTTTTTACGACGTTACGGACGGCACTCTTGATATTGACGGCAAAAACGTAAACAGCTACAAAATCGACGAGCTTCGCGGTAAGTTCGGATACGTTTTGCAAAAGTCGGAATTGTTTGAAGGTACAATAAGAGAAAATATGCAATACGGCAAAGCGGACGCCACCGACGAAGAAATATACGAGGCGTTAAAAGTATCGCAAGCGAAAGAAATCGTCGATAAAAAAGAGGGCGGTCTTAATTATATGGTTAAGCAAAAAGGCGCAAATTTCTCGGGCGGTCAAAAGCAAAGGCTTGCAATAGCAAGAGCGCTTGTGAAAAAGCCGGAGTTTTTGGTGCTTGACGACAGCTCGTCTGCGCTCGACTACGCAACGGAAGCAAAATTGAGAAAGGCGCTCAGAAAACTGCCGTACAAACCTACGACTTTTATCGTTTCGCAACGAATAGGAATGGTACGCCGCGCCGACAAAATTATTGTGCTCGATAACGGCAAAGCGGTAGGCGTCGGCACGCACGAAGAACTTTTAAAAACGTGTTCGCTATACGGCGAAATTTGCAAATTGCAAGGCGTGGGAGGGGCAGAAAATGCGTAAAATCTCACTTAAAAATTTGAAGCCATATTTAAAAGGCGACGGTTTGATTTTTTCCGTTATGATTTTTGCATCGATTTGTGCGGCGGCACTGTCGCTTGTAATTCCCGTCTTTTTCGGCTATGCGGTTGACAGCCTTATAGGCAAAGGGAAAGTCGATTTTGACGCTCTTATACAAAATCTTATATATGCAATCGCTTTAACGGGAGGAATGTGCTTTTCCGAATGGCTCAAACAAATTTTAAGCGCAAAAATAGTCAGCCGACTTAGCAAACGATTGCGTGACGAAGCCGTAAGCAAACTTCAAACTCTGCCGCTAAACTATCTTGATACTCACCAAACAGGCGAGACTATGGGCATTATTGTCGGCGACGTCGAGCAGGTGTCCGACGGTCTTCTTATGGGACTTAATCAGCTCATTTCCGGAGTTTTGACGGTTATCGGCGTGCTTATAATCTTGTTTATCGTAAATTGGATTTTAGCACTCCTTGTGTTATGCCTTACGCCTATTTCTCTTTTAATAGCAAGATTTATCTCGAAGCACACTTACACTTATTTCAAGTCGCAATCGAAAGTCAGAAACGAGCAGGCAGGTTTGCTCGACGAGATGATAGGCGCAGTCAAAACCGTACAGGCGTACGGCTATGAAGAACGATCGATAGAGAGATTTAAAAAGATTAACAAAGAATACGAAAAAACGTCATTCAAAGCGACTTTTTTCTCATCGCTTACAAACCCTACGACAAGATTTGTCAACGCATTGGTTTATGCGGCTGTCGCTTTGGTTTCCGCTTTCGTTTGTATGGGAATGATAAACGGCGTAACTCTTTCAATCGGTATGTTCTCGGCGGTTTTAAGCTACGTTAATCAATATACTAAGCCGTTCAACGAAATTACGGCGGTTATCACCGAACTGCAAAATTCTGTTGCGTGCCTTGAAAGAGTGACGAATTTGCTTGACGAAAAGTCAGAAAACCCCGACGATGCCGACGCTGTGACGCTTAGTGACGCAAAAGGTCAAATCGAAATAGACCACGTTTACTTTTCTTATTTGCCGAGCAGACCGCTCATCGAAGATTTTAATCTTAAAGTCGAAAACGGAAAACGCATTGCTATCGTAGGACCTACAGGTTGCGGAAAAACGACCTTGATAAACTTGCTTATGCGCTTTTACGACGTGTGTGACGGCAAAATTATGGTTGACGGAATTCCGACGGACAAACTTACAAGAGAATCTTTAAGAGAGAATTTCGGAATGGTGCTGCAAGAAAGCTATATAATGGAAGGAACGGTTTATGAAAACGTCAAATTAGGCAAACCCGACGCGACGCTCGAAGAGGTAAAGCAGGCGTGTATACTTTGCGGCGCAGACGGCTTTATAAGCAGAATGGAAAACGGTTACGACACGCTTTTGAAAGAGTCGGGCAACCTGTCGCAAGGCGAAAGACAGCTGCTTTGTATAGCAAGGGTTATGTTGACGAAACCGCCTATGTTAATTTTAGACGAAGCTACGTCGTCGGTAGACGCTTTGACCGAAGCGAAAATTTCGAGTGCGTTTGAAAAACTTATGGAGGACAAAACGAGTTTTATAGTAGCTCATAGATTGTCGACTATTCAGAGTGCAGACACGATTTTGGTTATGAAAGACGGAAACGTCATCGAACAGGGAAGTCACGCCCAATTGCTTAAAAAAGGCGGATATTATAACGAACTTTATAACAGCCAATTCGATACGTCCCTTGCGTAACGGCAACTTAAGCATAGTTTTGCTTTAACTTTAAACCGATTGTACAAAACGGTTTTATATTGCGAAATCGAATAATTTTTTATGATGACGGTTAAAATTTTTTAGCCGTTATTTTTGTTGGGAAATTAGTAAACGAAATTGCTATATTGTGTGTAAAATCGAATTTTGATATTTACACAAGAGTGCGATTTTGCTAAAATGTGCGTGTTATAGGAGGCAGGTGCAGATATGGATAGCATAAAAAGTTTTGTAAAGAGAATCAAATGGGAAGCGTTACTTGCAGCTGTGTTGGCAATTATAATCGGCGCACTGTTTATTGCTTTTCCGGAAAATTCAGGAAACATACTGTGCTATGTGGGCGGCAGTTTGTTTATAGCCCTCGGATTAGCGTTGTTTATTGCATATTTTTCGTCGGGTTTGCTTTTCGGCTCGTACTTCTTGATTATAAGCATAATCTTGTTTTTAGTAGGCGTGGTTTGCGTATCTTGTCCTGAAATAATAAAGGGCTTTATAACCGTGATTTTCGGCATATTTTTGGTAGCGGACGGCGTTACTAAATTCCAGCTCGGAATAGACGGAATGAAAATGGGAATAAAGGGCGCATGGTCGTTGTTCATTGTTTCCGTCTTATCGATTGTGCTTGGCTTTATAGTTACGTTTGGAACTTTTGAGGACGTAATGCTGTTTTCGGGCATTTCACTCATCATCGACGGCATAAGCGATATAATAACGACGCTTGTGTTCAGCGCGAAATATCAAAGAGCCACAAGAAACGTAAAAAGAGTTTTGAAAAACGTCAAGAGCGATGCGGAAGAGGTTATCGAAGGTACTGTAGATAAAGATGAATAATTTGGCGGTTGTTTGACTTAAATCGTTTCAGGTGAAAGTTTGTAGCTTTAATCGACTATTTCATTTTTGGTATTGAAAAGACGCCGATGATTTGCTATAATTGTTATATTATGATTAGCAAACGCTATATGGAGGAATTATGGCAAAAAAAACTTACGTAGGTTGGCAAGAACTCGGCTACAAGAGAAACCAAGTCGAGTATAAAGAACCGACAAAACTTTTGGCAGACGACGGCACATTGCTCGTTCAAGGCGGATGGGCTCGTCACAACGTTTTTGAATACGACCGCACGAAGGCGCAACCGCAAAAACGCGGCAAGGAATGGGATTTTTATCAGCTCTCGGACGGCAAGTATATGCTTCAAATTTCGGTTGCGAACATTTCAATCGGCGGATATGCTTCGGCTGTATTGCTCGAACTTGACAAAACACGCAATCGCAAAGGTAAAATTATCACGAGTATGTCGCTTTTCCTTGGCGGAAAAAACAAATACGTTCTTCCCGAAAACGGAGATAAACCGAATTATTTTGAATATAACAACGGAAAATTCAAGTGTATTTTTGATACGAAAGCTACAAGCAGAAAGATTTATTTCGAAGGTCCTGTAAAAGGCAAAAAATTTGTTTGCGATATCGATATGGACTTGTTTGAAGACCACGAAAGCATTACGATTGTAACGCCTTTCAAAAAGCGTGGAAAGTTTTTGCCGACTCGTTTCTTTATGACGATGAAGCAAAACTGTATGCCTGCATACGGAACCGTAAAACTCGGTGACGAAACGCTCTATACTTTCAAAAAAGAAGACACAATGTGTGTTCTTGACTGGGGACGAGGCGTATGGCCTTATAGAAACGTGTGGTACTGGGGCAACGGCGCAAAGATGGTTAAAGGCGCGGACGGTAAAGAACATATGTTCGGCTTTGAAATCACTTGGGGCATAGGTTGTGAAGACAACGCAACCGAAACCTGTTTGTTCTGGGACGGCAAAGCACATAAAATCGGTTCTGTCGACGTTGAAACTTTCCCTAAGGGCAAATATATGCAGCCTTGGAAATTCGTTTCGGAAGACGGCAGATTCAACCTTACTATGACGCCTTATTACGACCATCATTCGGATATGAACGTTCTTAAAATCATCAGACTTCATAGCCACCAAGTCCACGGACTTTGGAACGGTACTGTTACGCTTGACAGCGGCGAAGTGGTCGAAATCAAAGATATGTACGCGTTTTGCGAATACGTCGAAAACAAGTGGTAGATAGTAGAGCGCAGTTTTAGTGCTTAATAAATTTTAACAATCTTATTAAAACAATCTGAAACAATCTGAAACAATCAGAAACAATCAGAAATAATCTGAAACAATCTGAAACAATCTGAAACAATCTATAATAATCAAAAATTTGTTAAACTCATAAAAAAAGAAGCCTTAAACAGCTTCTTTTTTTATGAGTTTGAGTTTTTTCAGATATTGCATTACTTCGTTTTTTTGCACGTCGGTTTCATAAACTATAATCGCTTCGGTTGCTTTTGAGTTTTCTTTAACGTCGTTAAGCCATTTTTCAATGCTTCTGCAAGTTAGTTTTAAATCGGACGACGTTTGAACCTCATCGACGTTTTTGCTTATCAAAAACAAATCCAATATGCAGTGCATAACGCTGTGTTTGTGTCCTACGGTGTGAAGATAACAATCTTTTTTGAGGTTATCCGTTATGCGGTCGCAAGTGGCGTTCATTTCTTCTTCGGTCAATTTGTCGCAAAAGCAAAGTATAGATACACCTTTGGGCAATTTTTCCGTTTGCAGTTTTTCAAAAGATACAAAGCCGTATTTTTGAAAAAGTTTTGTTCCGTTTTCGTATTCCATATAAGCTCCTTTCATATGTATATTTTAACAAATTTAATAGCCTTTGTAAAATTAAAGTAGGGAAAAATTTTGCCCAAATACCACGAATTTTAGTTTACTCAGATTTGTTGTATATATTCCGAAATTGTGTTACACTATGGCTATGAAAAAAGAAAAGTACTGTTTGATTAGATTTGCGGATATGCAAAACGAATACCTATGCGATTTGTCGGATACTAAGGCGAAAGTCGGCGCTGTTGTTGCGGTTCCTGTCGGAAGCGACGGAGCGTTGAAAAAAGCTCGCGTTGAAAAAATTGTTAAACTCGATAAAGGTTCCTTGAAAACTTTACCGTCCAAACTTGACAGCGTTATTGCGAAAAAAGATAAAGAAAACTATTTTTCGTGTAAAAAGCACAATGAAATAGTTAACAAACCTATTTCAGTGACCGTTACAGATGTTGAAATGGTAGGCGGCGATTTTAATCCCGAAGGAATTGTTATGCTCGTGCCTTATAACAAAGATAACGTTTCTTGTGTCGCAACGGTAACGTTTGGCAGCGATTTCGATAAGACTTATAAAGTATTTACGGACAATTACGGACTTGGTGTGGAAAATATTATCGTCAAGGGTGATTACGCTTATTTTACAAACAGTCAAGATATAGTTAAATTCGATTTGAAAGAAGATAAGATAGTTAAAAGGACGAAACTTAACAGTTTTACTTTCAACACTTATGAATTCGAAGACGGAATATTCGTTCACGGCGAGGCAACGAATACATTTTTAGATTTCGACCTTGGTGTGAGATGGCTTTATGACAGCAAAGACATTTTTGCCAGCACAGAAACCGACGATATTTTTGAAATGGGGGACGGATTTGTCAGGGTTTTGGATTCGGTCAACGTCAAACATTTTTATGACATAAACGGTGAGTTTAAAATTGAAAACGGGTTTAGAATTAAACTCTAAGGAGCAAGTATGCCTTATATAAGAATTAAAGCCTATCCGAAAGATAAGGCGATAAAAGAAAAAATTGCCGACGAAGTCAGCGAAATATTTGAAAAATATTGGGGTTGTCCTAAGGCTGCAATTTCAGTTTCTATAGAGGAAGTTTCGCCCGAAAACTGGGTGAGCGAAGTAGAAGAAAAGGAGATAGCAACAAATAAAGACGCTATGTTTGTATTAAACGGCGAAAAGGTAAATCGTTAAGGTTTGCCGATTCGTTCGCTCTTACGATACTTTAAGTATCCGAGGTATTTATGGGCGAAGTTTTTCTTGACGCTTTTTTAGACAGTTTAAAAGTTTTTGCGGTTTTGTTTGCAATCAGCATTATTTTCTCATTGGTTGAAAACAAAATAGGAAAAGGAGTGAAGCTCAAAGGCAGTATTGCGCCTTTGGTCGGCACGGCATTGGGACTTTTGCCTCAATGCGGGTTTAGCGTTGTCGCGACGGACCTTTATCAAAAAAGACACATAACCGTCGGTACGTTGCTTGGCGTATATCTTGCGACAAGCGACGAGGCAATTCCGATATTTCTTGCAAATCCCGATAAAGCATTGCACATTTTGCCTATTTTGCTTGCAAAATTTGTTATCGGCGTTATAGTCGGATATCTTGCCGACCTTATATGCGTAAAGAGCCGCAAGGCTGTTAAGGAACACAACCTCGAATGTCATCATACGCCGACAGTGCATATCGGATGCTGCGGACACGAAATAGATGAAACCGGCGAAAATATTTCCGAAACAAAAACCGTTTCGAGTGACGATTGTGAGGTGCAAATCGCCGATTTAGGCGAAGATTTAGACGAAACAGTTAAGGAAAACATCGAAAAGGAGAAAAAATGCAAAAAAGTCAAAACCGAGCTAAAAAGGTATCTTGTTCATCCGCTTGTCCATTCGCTTAAAATTTTTGCGTATGTTTTTGTCATCAACGTTATTTTCGGTTTGATAATTTATCGTGTAGGCGAAAAATCGTTAGTGGACTTTATTGCGGCAAACAAATATATTGCGCCGCTTTTATCCGTCGTCGTCGGTGCTATTCCTAATTGCGCGTCATCGGTTGTAATTTCAAACTTGTATGTTATGGGCGGTTTGGGCTTTGGCGCAACAGTAGGCGGACTTTGTATGAACGCAGGACTTGGCTTTGCAGTGCTGTTCAAAAACGTAAAAATGGCAAAGGAAAACGCCGCTATATTTTTTGCTATGCTTTTTATCAGTATCGTTGTAGCTTATATTTTATCGGCTATTTTCGGTTTCGAGCCGTTGAAATTCTGACAGGTAAACCAAAACGAAAAAAATAAAGCCGTTATAGGGAAATCTTATAACGGCTTTTTGAATATATGCAATATTATTAAGATGTTTTAATATTGTATTAAGATGTTTTTAATATTGTCGCAGCAATATTTTCTTAGTTTGAAGTTTAGTTTAAGTGCTATGTTTATTCCGATTTTAAAGCCACAACGGGATCTTTGTTTGCAGCAATTATTGCAGGAATAAGTCCCGAAATCAGCGTCAGCACGATAGAGCAGGCAACGAGCGTAAGCGAGTGCCACCAAGCCACGCTTATCAGGTTTGAAATCGCAAGCACGCTTTTTAGCAACATATTTAAAGGATACGCAATTATAAGCGCGAATACTGTTCCGACTATGCTGGCGAATAAGCCCAAAAGCAATGATTCAACGTTGAAAATTCGCATTATGTCAAGTTTTCTTGCGCCTATCGAACGCAAAATTCCTATTTCTTGAGTTCTGTCCTGAACGATAGTATACATTAAAAGGGCAATCATAAACAAAGCAACGACAACCGATATGCAAGTAATTGCCATAAGAACGTATGTAATTGTCGAAACGGTTGCGGTAAGCGAGGCGACTATTGCGGTGGATTCGTCCGTATACGTCACGGTATTGCTTTCGTTTTGTTTGTTAAAGTCGTCAATCATAGAAGTTATTTTGCTTTTTGCTTCGACGTTGCTTGCGTAAACGTAAATAAAATCCGGCGAATCGATTTCTTTGAGTTTTAAAGTGTTTTTTAGATAAATAAAAAAGTTTAGTTCTGATTTGTCGTTTGGATTTATCGTAAGCGGTTTTCTTGTGATGACGCTCCTTAAAACGGGGTTAGGTTCGTTGTTGTTTATCGCTTGAATATAGTCATTGTATTCTTGCATTTGTTTTAAAACAAGTTCGGTAGTCGCATTCATTTCGATATATTTTTGCGTAAACTGCTCCGTGTAGCAAATCGTGCCTTTAAGGCAGCCGTTTGTAACGCCTTGCTTTTGACGTAGTATTCCCGAAATTTTTATAGTCATTGATTTTGTGGCGACCTTGTTGTTTAAATCGTTTTCATCTGTAATTTCGACGTAGCGATTTTTTGCTGTGTCATATTCATAGTATTCGGTCGGAACCATAACTTGAAACTCTTTGCCGATAAATTCGTTGAAGTCGAAAGTGAATTTTTTTGTATCAACGGAAGCGGAGAGCATAGTGTTCAACAAGTCGGACACGCTAAGTACTCCAAGGCCGTAAAGGGCATAATCGTTTACTTGATTATATTTGTCAACCACAAGCATAACGTCGGTCGCGCCTGCCTCGCCGCTTGACGGGAAACTGCCGCCGATTAAGTCATATTGCGCTTTTACGGTGGAAAGATTAGGCATTTGTTCCCAAATTTTGATTGCGCTGAGGCTGGACGTAAGGGAAGCGTGCATATTTGAATCGATATACGCACCGAGCGATTTAAGGTCGGTTGTCAATCTGTCGGCAAACGGAGCAAGGCGAGTATATGTGCCGTCATCGTTTTTCGTATAGATATTAGGGTTTATGTCATAGTCGTATTTGACAAAGCCCCAATCGGAATTCATATTTTTGTCGATATATGTTTTAAGTGCAGCGGTATCGTTGTCTTTCGTGAAATCGCTACGGTTTTTGAGCAATGCGCCTAAAAGCATATTTGTGTATATTTCTTTTGCTTTGGTATATTCTTCGGCTGCAGAATGTTTGTCCGAAAGCACCGCTAAAATCTGACTAAAATTTATTTGGCTAGGGTCGAAAGATGCGAGATTGTCGATATTTTTGAATACGTCGGAGAAAGTCGAATTAGCTTTTTGCACGGTTATAGGATAGGTCGCAAGCGATTGTTTTTCATAGCTTGTCACATAATTGTTAAAGCCGTTGTTAAAACCTAAAACGAGCGCAATGCTGACTATTGCTATCGCCCCTGCGATAACCGTCATAAGCGTTCTGCCGATGTTGGACGAAAGGTTTTTAAGGCTCAAAATAACAGATGATAAAAACGGCATAGACGGAGTTTTCTTTTTCCGTATTCTCTTAGGCTTTTTGACTATTTGCGATTTTTCGGCGTCACCGCTTGACAGTTCGTAGCCTATAACTTCTTCGTTAGCACTCAAGTCGTTTGAAGCCGTTTCGGTTATTTCCGTTTGTTTTATCGCTTTAGTAGGAATGTTAACGTCATCGCCTGCTATTATGCCGTCGGCAATTCTTATTATGCGAGTTGAATATTTATAGGCAAGTTCCTCGTTATGCGTGACCATAATGACGAGTTTTTCGGCTGAAAACTCGCTTAAAATATCCATAACTTGCTCGCTGTTTACGCTGTCAAGCGCGCCTGTAGGCTCGTCCGCCAAAATGATTTGCGGATCGTGAACGATTGCTCTTGCAATGGCAACTCGTTGCATTTGTCCGTTTGAAATCTGATTTGGATTTTTTCTTGCGTGTTCTTTAAGCCCCACTTGTTCGATAGCCGCCATAGCCCTTTGTCGTCTTTCTTTTATGGGAATTCCCGAAAGTGACAGTGAAAGTTCTACGTTTTCGACAAGGCTTAGGTGGGGGATAAGGTTGTAACTTTGAAAAACAAAACCGATATAGTTGTTGCGATAACTATCCCAGTCGGTTTGTTTGAAATTTTTTGTAGAAATGCCGTTTATGACAAGGTCGCCGTATGTGCAAGGCATAAGTCCGCCGATGATATTCAGCATCGTCGATTTGCCGCAACCCGAACCGCCGAGAATAGATATAAATCCTGTTTTGTCAAATTTTAAATTTACATCTTTGATTGCCGCAGAGTAAACGTCGCCGTTTTTGTAGGTTTTTGAAACGCCTATAAGTTCTAACATAAAAATCCACCCAAACCTAAATTTTTCCCTTCGATAAATATTATAATATGAAATTCGTTTGTTTGCAATAAGATTCGTTTGTTTGCAATAAGGCATATTGACTATTTTTAAAACCTGATATAAAATATTTTTATGAACGATTCAATCGAAAAACTTATAAAAAAGGCAAACGAAGGCTTTGCCGACGCGGAGTGCCAGCTCGGCTGTTGTTACGCTTTGGGGGACGGTGTGCCGCAAAGCGATATAAAGGCGTTGTACTATTTTGAGAGTAGCGCGAAAAAAGGCAATCCGTTTGCTCAGTTTAAACTTGCTAAATATTATTTTGACGGCATAGTTGTGAAAAAAGACGATGAAAAAGCGTTTGAACTTTTCAGCGAAGCCGCCCCTTTTATTGACGAAGCATATTACAATCTCGGAGTATGTTATTTAAACGGAATAGGCGTGAACGGCAATTTTGAAAAAGCGGCGGAGTGTTTTTTGAAATTGCCCGAAAACGCCGATTCTTTGAACGCCCTCGGAACAATGTACCAAAAGGGGCAGGGCATTATGCAAAACTATGACAAGGCGGTTGCGCTTTATAACAAGGCGGCAAAGCTCGGCTCGGCGGACGCTGTTTTCAATCTTGCGCTTTGCTACAGAGCAGGCGAAGGAGTCGAACAAAACGATGAAAAAGCGTTTGAACTTTTTAAAAGAGCGGCTGATTTGGGGGTGGATAAGGCAAGCTATTATTTGGGAAAGGTCTATGAAAACGGTTTGGGAACAAAAGCCGACTATACGCTTGCAGTCAAGCATTATAAGCTGGCTGCGGACTTTGGAATTTTAAAGGCAACGGCGGCGCTTGCCGAATGTTACTTAAACGGCGTGGGCGTTGAACATAGCGACGAAAAGGCGTTTGAACTTTATAAAAAGGCGAGCGAATATCCCGAAGCAATGCGTATGATTTCTTTTTGCTATGAAAACGGGCTTGGCGTCGGACAGGACGATGAAGAGGCGTTTGAGTGGCTCGTAAAAGCCGCAAAATCAGGCGACGCTATGAGTCAATACAACCTTGCCGAAAGTTATCGAACGGGCGTCGGCGCGCCGAAAGACGCCGATTTGGCAAAATATTGGTATCGCAGAGCGGCAAGACAGGGTGACGTCGATTCAATCGAGGCTTTGGAAAAGTTTTTTGCAGAATAACAATGTGATAGAGCGTCTACATTAAGGATAAAACAAAAACCCGACGACGTCGGGTTTTAAATTTGTGTTTTTGCTTTTTAATAGACGCTATTTAACAGACGCTATTTAATAGACGCTATTTAACAGACGTTATTTAACAGACGCTTTTAGATTAGCTTTCGCAACGCATTAAAGGGCGTATGCTTAAAACTAATCGCAAATTCCGATCAATTAAAAGGTCGGTTATTTTTTAGGCTTTTCGCCGTTTAATACTTTCTTGATACGCTTTTTATCGCCAAAGCCTTTTCGGAACTTTCTAAAACCGCCTCGTTTTTTGTTTAACATATCACGAATACCCTCAACCGAGGTTGTGGACAAAACGCCGCCGCTAAATCCCATAAAACTTCTGAGCGGCATATCTTTTGCCGACGCTTTGAGCATTTGCGAGTTTTCGCTGTTTCCTGCAAAAAGTTTAGTTCCGAGTTGAATTATTCTTTGAATGAACTTGCCTAATCCCGTTATGGAAATATCGTCAACTGTGCTGTTCATTGTAAATTCACCCTTTTTGAACGGCAAGTTTGACGGAAGCTCTCTGCCTAAAACCGCTTCGAATTGTTCGGCAGGGACGTCGTAGTTTTCCGTCGTAAGGTCATAAAAACAAGGCGCAACATCACGATAATTCGGAATTTCGGCATTAGGGTTTAAACTTTCGACATATATGCGTTTTTGCAGCTTTATATCTCTCGACGATGCGCCGACCAAAATATCGAAATCGCCGCTTTCGACGTGCCAATCGTTAATCTTTACGTTGTAGTAGCTAAAACATCTGCTGTCCAAAGTGAATTTTATTTCGGCTGTTTCGCCCGCTTTAAGGAATACCTTTTTAAAGCGTTTCAACTCCTTGACAGGGCGGAAGATTGTCGATTCGACGTCGCCGACATAAAGTTGCGCAATTTCCGCGCCGTCAACGTCGCCGACGTTTTTGACGGTAAAACTGACTTCAACGTTTTCATTTTCTTTGAATTTGTCCTTGTTGATTTTAAGATTTGAATATTCAAACTTCGTATAGCTAAGTCCGTAGCCGAAAGGATACGCAACTTCTTTGTTTGCCTTGTCGTAGAAACGATAGCCGACGTAAACGCTTTCGCGATATTCGACCGTTCTCGGTCCCATAGGGAAATAGTTTGCGGTCACGCTGTCGTGCAAACGTACAGGGAATGTTTCGGCAAGTTTACCTGACGGGTTGACATCGCCGTAAAGTACGTCCATAATGGCTTCGCCTGCCGCTTGACCTTGAAGATAGGCAAGGAGCAAGCCTTTTGCATATTCTGACCATTGACGCATGCAGATAGGCGAGCCGCCCACCAAAACGACGATGACGTTAGGGTTGACCTCTGCTAATTTTTCAATCAAAATTTCGTGGCTTGACGGCATATTCATATGAGAGCGGTCAAAACCTTCCGACTCGTATTCATCGGTAAGTCCGATAAACGCAATAACTTTATCTGCGTCTTTTGCGACTTTTTGAGCTTCCTTTATAAGGCTTGCTTTATAGCCCGTACCCTTAAGTGTATAGCCGTCGGCATAAGCAAACGTCTTTCCGCTTTTTGTCAATGCGTCCGTAAACGAAACGAGCTTTGTCGGATTGATACGCGAGCTTCCTGCTCCTTGATAGCGGATATGCTTTGCAAGCGCGCCAACGACGGCGATTTTTTCGTTTCCGTCAAGTGGCAAAATATTGTCTTCGTTTTTAAGGAGAACCGAACCTTGCGACGCGGCTTTTCTTGCAAGCTCGTGGTGTTTGTCGTAATCGGTTTTATAGTTAGGCACTTCTTTTGTCTTACATTCAAAAGCAAATTTAATCAGACGCAAAACGACTTTGTCAAGGTCGGCTTCTTCAAGTCTGCCTTCTTTGACTGCTTTTATAATTTCGTAGTCGTTCATTCCGTTGTTACCCGGCATTTCGAGGTCGTTTCCTGCTTTTATGCCTTCGACGCGGTTGTTGACAGCACCCCAGTCGGAAATGGTGATGCCTTTATAGCCCCATTCGTCACGAAGAATATCGGTGAGAAGTTTTTTGTTTTCACACATATATTCGCCGTTTACCTTGTTGTAGCTCGGCATAATGGTTGTCGGTTGTTCGGCTTTGACGGTATGTTCAAAAGCAGGGAGATAGATTTCACGCAATGCGCGTTCGTCGCAAACGGTGTCTATACTCATACGGATATGTTCTTGATTGTTTGCGCAAAAGTGTTTAAGGCTTACGCCGATATTTTGACTTTGAACGCCGTGAACCCAGCTTGCGCCCATTTGACCTGCAAGATAAGGGTCTTCGGAAAAATATTCAAAGTTTCTTCCGCAAAGAGGCGAACGCTTTATGTTTACGCCCGGTCCTAAAACGGTGGATTGCCCTTGTTCCTTGGCTTCGTCGGCAATCGCTTGACCTATTTCGACCGCAAGGTCGGTATCCCAGCTCGAAGCAAGAGTGACCGCAGGCGGAAAACAAACGGCAGGGTAGCTGAGCTTCATAATGTTTGTACCTTGCGATTCTTTTTCTTTTCTGAGTCCGTGAGGTCCGTCCGTCATAAGTACCGACGGAATATTAAGCCTTTCAATAGGTTTAGTACGCCAAAAATCAAGTCCCGAACAAAGGGAAGCCTTTTCTTCGAGAGTCATCTGCTTTAAAATATCTTCATAATTTGCCATAGTATTCTCCCTGTTTCATAATCAAAATAATTATAACAAACAAATAAAAGTTTTGCAATAGGGAAAATTTATATTTAGTATTTAGCGTTTAAAAATTTAAAACAAAAAGCCAATAATTAAATTTAAACAGTATAAATTTAAACAGTAGTAGAGTTTAAAGTTTATTATATAGTTAGATTTCTTAGTCGGATTTATTGCTTAACCAATGCGGCAGATATAACGCTATGAATTGCAATACAAAGTTGCAATACAAATTTGAATTTCTTGCTTTTTGTTCGCCTATTCGATTATAAATTGCAATGCAAAATTGCAATACAAATTTAAATACTTAAATTTCAATGTCATAAATTGAAATGTATTAAGTTGGTACGATAAATTGTAATACGAAGGCAAAAATAAAGCAAAAAGAAATGAAAAATTTTGCTTTACTTAAAAAGCGATATTTGATAAAATGTGCATAGGTATAAGTTTTGATAAAGCAAAAGATTGAAATTTAACGTAAAGGAGTTGACTTGTATGATAACTCATAAGACAATCACTTTAAGCAAGCAAGCAAGCAAGCAAGCAAGCAAGCAAGCAAGCAAGCAAGCAAGCCGTAAGTCTACTTTATATGAACATAACAAACGCACTGCTGCATAGGTAATAGCCTATGAGGCGGTGCGTTTTTGCTTTTTAGCAAGTTTATTAGATAAAGGCAGCAAGAGCAGACAAAAAGCAAAGGGTGGCAAAACAAAAGCAAACAAAACTTAAACAGAGCTGATTTATTTTGCAAAGGCAATTTAAATATAAAACAAAAATAAAAGGAGATAATATTATGACAAACAGCAATATAAACAAATCAAAGATATTTATGCTGATACTCGGTCTTGCGATGTGCCTTGCGCTTATGCTCGGCATAGCGATGGCAAGCGGTTCGGCAACTGCGTTTGCAGACGGCGAAACTGACCCTCGCATACCGATCAAAACGATTATCGCAACGTCAAATATTGATGACATTGTGGGCTTCGATAAAAGCGTAGAAAGACCTACTTTTAATATAACCGAAGGTTCGCCGGCTTATTTCGATAATCGAAATAGTAACTACTGGAAAATTAAGACCGCAACAGGCTGGGAAGATTATTCGGGCACAGTGTTTAAGGAAGGGACTTATCAATATGCTACTCAAATTCGTATCGACGACACGGCAGGGATAACTCACGTGCTTGACGAAAAAGGCATTACCGTCACGGTAAACGGCGTAAAATGGGCAGAGAATTCCATCCCCAGCGTTTATGATACGTTTTCGTACGATTGGGTCGGTTCAAAAGAGTATGAAGTCGTTGCTCCGGCAGGCACGCCGTTGGAATTTGTTAAAGACAATAAATGGGATATCGACATTGCTTATATAAACCAAGCGATAACTGCGTTTTCGGTGGTAGACGGCGCGTCGGGCGGCACAAAACCTTACACGTTTTCAAAGGTTTCAGGCCCCGAGTGGCTTAACGTTGCGGCAGACGGCACGGTTTCGGGAACGCCGACAGCATTAGGCGAAAACGCAGACCTTGTGATTAAGGTCACGGACAGCGGTGCAACGCCTGAAACAAAGGAAATCACCCTGAAAGTCGGCAATACGTACGTTCTCCCTGCAGACCGCGAAGTAATCAGCGTAATCAGGGCAACTTCAAACATCGGTGAAATATTAGGTTATGGAAAACCCGTGGTTAAACCGTCGTTCACTTTGACGGAAGGCACGCAGGCACTATTTAACGACTCCATGGGTTACTGGTATAAGAAAGAAGGAACGGCTTGGAATAAATACACAGAAGCGACGTTTACGGAAGGAACTTACAGGTATGATTGCCAGATTCGCGTCGATGGCGAAGCAGGAAAGACTCACGTACTAAACAAAGACGGCGTGTCCGTTTATATCGACGACGAGTTGCGCACGGACAATCAAATACCTACGATAGGTGACACTTTTTCATACATGTACGTTGGCACCGCTGAATACGAAGTTTTGGGCGCGACGGACATAACCGAAGCTCTTGTGCCTGTAAGTGACCTTGTCGGAAAAGTGTACAGCGGAGCGGCGCAAGAGCCGACCTTTGGCGGAACGCTTGCTCGCGGCACAGACTATGAAGTTAGCTATGCAAAAGTCGCAAGCGGTGAACTTGATTCGGACGGCAAGCCTGTAGGCGCAGGAAGTTACTCTGTTACCGTTACGGGCAAGGGCGCTTATAAAGGAAGTTTCACCAAAGACTTTGTGATTGCAAAGGCAGAACAATCTGCACCGTCTGCATCGCTATTTACAACCGTTGCTCCTACTTCAACGACCACAACGGACGGCAAGATAACGGGTATAACCGCCGAAATGGAATACCGCAAAGTAGGCGATTCTGCTTGGACTTCGGGAACAGGTAGCGACGTTACAGGACTTTCGTCCGGTAAATATCAAATAAGGTTTAAGGAAACGGACAACTACAATGCAGGAGCATTTACCGAAGTGGACGTTCCTGAAAGCGGAGTTTCTTCATACAATCTTACCGTAAACGGCGGAACAGGCGAAGGTGTGTTTAATGAGGGCGCAAG
>JAQYCY010000023.1:0-24655 GCA_028724485.1 Bacillota bacterium
GAAGCTCTTGAAAAGGCTATCAAAGTTCCTGTCGTTGCGATAAGCGCGCTTAAAGAAAAAGGCATAGCGGAAGTTATGGAGCGCGGCTACAAAGCGGCAAAAGAGGGAAGAAAAGGTTTTTCACCTGTGGAGGAAAGCGAAATTTCGTCGATTCTCGAAAAATGTAAAGAATTGTACGGCGAAGAAACTGAACCTTTGTTCCACGCCGTAAAAATGGTAGAACGTGACGAACTCGAAGAAAAGAATTATCCTGAAATCGCCAAAACGATGAAGCCGATTTTGGACGAGTATAAGAAAAAACACGAAGACTTCGATTTCGAGTGTGCGGTTGCAGACATCAGATATAAATATATCACGAAGCATTTCGCAGGCACTGTTACAAAGAAAGAAAGAAAAGAAGAACTTACAAAGAGTGATAAAATCGATAAGGTCTTGACGCACAGAGTTTGGGGTATCCCTATCTTCCTTGTTATCTTGTTCCTTATGTTCCACCTTACGTTCTCATCGAACTTGTTGTTTATCGGTTCGGCATTGGGCGATGGTTGGGTATCTCTTGAAGGCACGGTTGCCGAAGGTTTGTTCGGTGAAGGCGGAATTGCGTCGCCCGGCGTATTCCTTCAAAACTTACTGACTTGGGGTACCGATAGCCTGACCGAAGCGATACGAGGCGGCATGGAAGGGGCGGCAAGCGCCGAATGGGCAGTAGGCTTTGTATGCGACGGTATCTTTGGCGGTTTGTTCTCGGTTCTCAGTTTCTTACCGCAAATCTTGCTTTTGTTCCTCTTCTTCTCGATTTTGGAAGACAGCGGATATATGGCTCGTGTAGCTTTCATTCTTGACAGAATCTTCAGAAAGTTCGGTTTGTCGGGTAGGTCGTTTATGCCGATGATTATGGGCTTCGGATGTTCTGTTCCTGCTATGATCAACACCAGAACGCTTGCAGACGAACGTGAAAGAACGGCAACGATAAGAGTTATTCCTTTCTTCAGTTGCGGTGCAAAACTTCCGATTTTGGTGGCTATTGCGGGCGCACTGGCAACGGGCTTTGGAATTGGTAACGCAGACCTTATTACTTATGGAATGTACGTTTTGGGTATGGTAGTTGCAATTTGTTCCGTTATACTTATGCGAAATACGACGATGAAAGGCGAAGTTCCTCCGTTCATTATGGAGCTTCCTGCATATCACGCCCCGCAGTTTAAGAACCTTATGGCCCACTTGTGGGATAAACTTAAACATTTCGTCAAGAAGGCGTTTACGATAATTCTCGTTTCGACGATATTGATTTGGTTTGTAAGTCACTTTAGTTTCGATTGGCACTATTTGCCTGACGCGGAAATGAACGGCAGCATTCTTGCAGGAATCGGCAAACTCATTCAGCCTATCTTTACGCCTCTCGGCTTCGGTAGTCAGCTTGGCAGATTTGGTTGGGTGTTCGCAGTAGCGGCATTCACGGGACTTATCGCAAAAGAAAACGTCATTGCGACTTTCGGAACTTTGGCTTCTTGCATTGTCGCAGGATTCGAAGCGGACGAAGCTCTTGCGGGTGTAGATAGCGTAACGCAACTTATAACAACGATTGCAGGCGATATCGGAACTACGCCGAGTGCATTAGTGCCGATGTGCATAGCTTTCATTGCGTTCAATATGCTTACCATTCCTTGCTTTGCGGCTGTCGCAACTGCAAAGGCAGAACTTCCGTCAAAGAAATCTTTCAAGATGACGTTGTTGTTCTGGGTTGTAACTTCATACGTCGTGTCGATGATGATTTATCTTATCGGCTCGTGGTGGTGGACGTTGTTTATCTTCCTTGCTATCTGGGCTGCTGTAATCACTTTGATTGTTCTTACAAACAAAGGCAAAATCGATTGGAAAGCAGTCGGTGACAAGTTGAAGATTAAAAAGCGTCAAAAGAAAGTAAATACCGACGAGAAATAAACATTAAACAATTTATCAAGGAGGATTATGATATGAAAGCGCCAGAAATAGCAATTATCGTCATAGCGGTATTGGTGGTCGTAAGTGTAATTATATCGATTATAGTCCGCAAAATTAAGGGCAAGCCGTCTTGTTGCAGCGATTGCAGTCATTGTCCTTATTGCAAGGATTGTAAACCTCAATCTCCGAAAAACAAATCGGACGAAAAACAATAATAATGATATCCGACATAGTGTAGTTTATTCTCTTAAAAATAGCCGTGGCATAGTTGCCGCGGTTATTTTTTAGTGAAGAATTAAGTCGAATAACGTCGTTTTTTGGTTGACTTTAAATTTTAATATGTTACGATAAGGCTATGAACTCGATTGCGCTCGACAAACAAATGGTCAATAAGTTTTTCAAATATGTTTTCGCTAACGTGTTTGCTATGGTTGCTTTATCCGCTTATGTTTTAGCGGATACTTTTTTCGTATCTAATTCACTTGGAGTAAAGGGACTTAGTTCGTTAAATTTTGCAGTTCCTGCTTTTCAATTTATGAACGCAATAGGACTTATGCTCGGCATCGGCGGCGGCACGAAGTTTATGATTTTAAAAACGCAAAACGATCACGAAGGAGCGAACAAGGTTTTTTCAAACACGTTTTATATGGGACTTATCATCGGTGGTGTTTTGATGACGCTCGGTCTTTCCATTCCGAACCAAATTGCATACGTTTTGGGAGCAAGGGGCGATATTATTCCGTATACCGCCGAGTATCTTCGCGTAGTTCTCGGACTAGCGCCGTTTTTCATATTGAACAACATTATGACTTGCTTTATAAGAAACGACCACGCGCCGACGCTTAGTATGGCAAGTATGGTTGTCGGCTCTCTTTTAAACGTTTTGTTCGATTGGGTGTTCGTTATGGTTATGAAGTGGGGAATGTGGGGCGCGGCTTTGGCGACAGGCTTTTCTCCGATGATAAGTCTTATAATTTTGTCATTTCACTTTATTTGCAAAAAAAGCACTTTTAAACTTGTTAAAACAGGGTTTAAAAAGCAATATGTGGGCAGTATATTTTCGCTGGGGGCTTCCTCGTTTTTTGTCGAGTTCGCTTTCGGAATGAGTACCATAATTTTCAATATCGCTATTTTGCGACTTGCAGGCAACGTTGGAGTAGCGGCATACGGCATAGTATTGAACGTCGCTTTTGTTACCATTGCTTTGTATAACGGAATTGCGCAAGGTATTCAACCGCTCATCAGTCATTATTATGCAAAAGGCGACAAACGCAACATTTTCGGTGTTGCTTTCCTTGCTATTCTGACAGCTCTTGTGATTTCAACGCTTGTATACTTAATCGTATATTTTGCAGGTTATGATATATCGATGTTATTCAACGGAGATAAAAACGCTACGCTTGCCGATTTGGCGACACGCGGCTTGAAACTCTACTTCATCGGTTTCTTCATTTCGGGTATAAACGTCGTAATAACGCAAACTTTCAGCTCGACGGAAAGGGCGGTGAAATCTATGATAACCTCGTTAAGTCGCGGTTTCTTGGCAATCGTGCCGTTTATGTATCTTATGTCGGCGTTTATCGGACTTGACGGCGTTTGGCTCTCGTTTTTGGTTTCGGAATTGTTTACGACATGCCTTGGCGTTGCGATGATGTTTATCAAAGGCAAAAAGGAAAAGGCAAAAAGCGAAAGAGCGGTTGGCAGTTCCTATAATGACAAAATAGAAAACGTCGGAAAAACCGATGTCAAAATCGCCGATGAGAAAGAAAAAACGGTCGGCGAAACGGTCAATGATTAAGTAAAAAACACAAAAGCGAAGCTAACGGCAAAACAAGCCTAAGGCTTCGTTTTTTATATAACGATGTGGGCATACTTAAAGTGCGATAAGATTTTGCGTTAATAGAGTTTCAAGCAATATCGGATGGCAAAATTTTATCGGCGAGTATTTTGTCTTTTTTTGTCGAATTTCGCACAAGCCCGATTTTTTTTGTTATTATACATTTATGAGTAACGTGAAACACCCCGATTGTCCTATTAGGGCATTAGCTTTGGAAGCAAAAAAAAGACTTAGAGATAATGATTACGTCAACTATGATTCGCTTGACGCTGTCGAGACCAAAAACAGCCTTACTCCGATGGAAGAGCAGGTATATCGTAAAATGAAGCAATATATCGACTGCGGCGAAGAAATTATAAACCCTATCGTGCAACTCGGCGATAAAGAGCATTTGGCGTCGCTGCCACCGTGGGAAAAACAAAAGTACATTCTTGAAATTTCAAACGCTTATTTGTCACTGAAAAACAAAATGCAAAACACATTCGGCAAAAAAGCAAATTAGTCTGTCTATAGTGTTCGATACGGTAGTTTTGAGCGGCGTCTGCTTTAATAGACGCCGCATTATTTTGCTTTTAAATGCAATGTAATAGTTTGAATGGCAATAGTCGTATGCTAAAAGCATTGTTCGGAATTGTTTGTAAAGTTAGAACAACGAATAGTATTGTTTGATAAAATTAGTCCTGCCTGTTTTTAAATCGCATTTGCGGTTTTGATGTCCTATTAAAATTTTTATTATTTTTTTATAAAATCGCATAAATTTTGTTGACATATTTTTTACAAATTGTTATACTAAACAAGCTAAAACAAGTCCTATGGGGGATTAGCTCAGCTGGGAGAGCGCTTGATTTGCATTCAAGAGGTCAACGGTTCGATCCCGTTATTCTCCACCAAACGTCCGCTTAAATAAGCGGACAACTTTTTGGGGTCATAGCTCAGTTGGTTAGAGCACACGCCTGATAAGCGTGAGGTCGATAGTTCGAGTCTATTTGACCCCACCAAAAAAAATAACAAGCCGAAGGCTTGTTATTTTTTTTGGCGTGGTGGAAAAGCGAGAAGTGGGCAAGTCGTAGCAGTAATAAAAAGTGAGATGAAATAGAGCAGTGGGAAAGAAGACGGAGTAAATCTTGCCCCAAGTTCGGTGAGCGAAGCGAACTTTTGCCGACGGCAAAGCCCTATTTGACCCCATACAATTATTAAGCGATAAGCCCAATGACAAGCCGAAGGCTTGTTATTTTTTTTGGCGTGGTGGAAGAGCGAGAAGTGGGCAAGTTTATAAAGGGTAATCATTCGATTTGAATTGACGTTTTAATAAGTATTTTAAAGTACAATAAATGGAAATGTGGAATAAAAAAAGAGCAGCATGACCCGAAGTCATGATTACAGGACACGGTAGACCGTATATCTCCCACTGCTCGAACTTATTATACAATTACAAATTTAGATAAGTCAACAGTTTTTGTAATGATGATGCGGAAAATTTGAGTGCGGTTATGAATATGAATGTGTTAAAAACAAAACAATAAAAGATATAAAAAAGACAAGGCGTTTAGCCTTGTCTTTAAAAGCAAAGTTTAGTTGTTTACGCCGAGCGATACGAGTTTCCATAGACAACGATAGCTAAGCGATGAAATTTTATATCGCGCGCAACATAACGCATAATTTGATTGACGTATGCAAGTGCCTTTACGTTCAATTGAGTGACAACATGATGTATTGCGCTTTAAAACACTGCGTTCTAAAATATCGATACGGAAAGGAATAGCGAGCTTGTAATTGTCGCAATTAGCGAAACGACGGTGATTTGGGTGTTTATGGAAGGGCCTGCGGTGTCTTTGAACGGGTCGCCAACGGTATCGCCGACAACTGCCGCCGCATGCGTTATGCTACCTTTGCCACCCATATTGCCTGCTTCGACAAACTTTTTTGCATTGTCCCAAAGTCCGCCTGCATTTGACATAAACAATGCAAGCAACAAACCGCTGACTATATTTCCAAGCAAGAAACCGCCTATTGCGTTCACTCCGCCGACAAAGCCTACTATAAGCGTCGTGACAATAGTCATAAGTCCTGCCGGTATCAATTCTTTTATGCTTCCGCTACTTGCGATTGCAATACATCTGTCGTATTCGGGCAGAACGCCTTTTTTGCCTTCTTTAAGCCCTTTTATCGATTTCCACTGACGGTGGATTTCGTCAACCATTCTTTGAGCGTTTTTGTCGACGCCGAGCATAAGCATCGCGCTGAAAACGGCAGGCACTGCCGCGCCGATTAAGATTCCGAAAAACACGACGGGATTTAAAACGTCAAAACCTTTAATATAATTTGCGCCGAGCCCCATTTTAAGGGCAGTACCGTTTACTTCCGTCATAAACGCGCCGAGAAGCGCAATAACCGTAAGTCCTGCCGCTCCGATAGAGAAGCCTTTTGTAATCGCTTTTACGGTGTTGCCGGCACTGTCGAGCCTGTCGGTACGCTCTAATACGCTTTCGCCGAGATTGCCCATTTCGGCAAGTCCGCGCGCATTGTCCACGATAGGACCGTAAGCGTCGTTTGCGACAATCATTCCGACGATTGAGAGCATTCCGACTGCGGCAAGAGAAATGCCGAGCATTCCGAGTTCTACGCCGTCGGCATTAAGTACGGTAGCTATCGGTTCGCATAATTTGTAAGACGCCAGCGCAGATATGGCAATTCCGACAAGAGCGGGCAGTGTGGACATATACGAATACGATACGCCCGAAATGATGGTAAACGCCGCGCCTTTTTTGGAAGCGGTTGCGACTTTTTTGACGGGATTGCGTCTGTCGTCCGTGAAGTAGTCGGTGGCAAGTCCGATAACCGCTCCTACGGCAAGTCCGATTGCAGACGCGCCGTATATACGCCAATAAATTTCTTTATTGAAGAATATTGCTGTCGAAATTGCGGTGAGCAAAGCAAAAAGCGTCATTGTGGTGTAAGTCGAAACGTTAAGCGCTTTTGTCGGGTTTCCTTTTTTGCCCATTCTTGCAAGCGATACGCCGATTATCGACGAGAGCAACCCTATTAAAGCATAGCAGAAAACAATCGGCGTGAATTTTGTAGAGTACGTCATATCGACCGAACTCGAAATGACCAGAGCGGCGGCGAGCGACGCTACGTTGCTGTCGAAAAGGTCTGCACCCATACCTGCGACGTCGCCTACGTTGTCACCAACGTTATCGGCGATGACGGCAGGGTTTCTCGGGTCGTCTTCGGGCAGTCCTAATTCCACCTTGCCTACAAGGTCGGCGGATATATCGGCGGTTTTTGTGAATATTCCGCCTCCTGCCTTTGCAAACAGCGCGAGCGAGCTTGCTCCGAACGAAAAACCGAGTAGCATAGTGGCGTCGCCGAATATCCAGAATATCGCCGCAACGCCGATAAGGCTTCCGCCTACGACTGCCATTCCCATAACCGCGCCGCCTCGATAGCCGACCATAAACGCCTTGTTTATACTTTCCTTTGCGGCTTCCGCACATTTTTTGTTTGCCGTCGTGGTTGCCGCAATTCCGATTTTACCTGCGATTGCGGAAAGCACCGTGCCGAAAAGATATGAAAGAGCCATAAAAAAGTTTGTCAGCGGATTGCCTTTCCAGATAGGCGTCGGGAGTAATAATAGTATTATCACGAAAGCTATCATCGCAAAAATCAAAAGAACGCCGTATTCTTTTTTCAAAAACGTATTCGCTCCGCTTTTTATGAAGCCTGCGATTTTTTCTATCGTCGCATTGGACGACGGTCGCTTTTTTACCCAATGATAAAAGAAAGCCGACACCGCAAACGATAGCAAAGCAACCAAAATGCTCACTAAAAGTGCTATTTGTAGCGTTGACATAAATCCCCCCGTAAAATAAAACAGCCACAATGTGACTGTTTTATAATATTTGATATAAATAGATATTATGCCTGTAGCCGTTTTATTTAAGCGTTTTCGTTTTGCGTGGAAGATGCCGCCGTTTCTGAAATAGTATCGGCTGTTTCTGCCGCTTCCGTCACAGCTTCGGCTGTTGTTTCAGCCGTGTCCGCTTGTGATTGTTCGTTTACCGTTTCGACGTTAGAGGCTTCGCGTGGGGCGTTTTCTTCTTTTAGGCGTTTTTCCTTTTCCTTTTGCGCCTGAACTTTTCTTGCCTTGCGTTTAGCTTTGTCATTTTCGGCTTGCTCTTTTATCTTTTGCCATAAAGTTTTCACGTCATCGGACATTTTAACGAAAAAGTTTTTAATGCGTTTGTTGAATTTTTCGCGTTTTTCGATTTTTGTTTCCGCTTTGTCGACTTGTTCGTTATAATCATCATCGACTTTTCCATCGATTTTGAAAGAGATTTTCGAGATGATTTTAGGATTTTTGAGCCTTGCGAGCGACAGTACGATTGCCGTGAACAAAGGCACGTCTATTGCGAAAATAATCAAAATGATTTTCCACATAGCCCACGTTACGTTTTGTGGCGGTTTGAACATATTTGCGATGAAAGAAAGTTTCGTCCTTGCCGAAAACGCAATAAACAAGAATACGCCGACCATAGATATAAAAAGTATGACGCGTATCCAGTCGAAAGGATAGCATACTTTTGCAAGGAACAAGAAACTTGCAAACGCCGTTACGATGAAATACATATTTTTGAGCTGTTCGGCGGTGAAACTGTTAGGCGAAATAAGGCTTGCGACGTATACTGCCATAATAGAAAATACGACCGTCAACGAGCCGGGTAGGGCGTTTGACAGAACTTTTTTGATGAACCGTCCTTTGACTACGTCCTTGTTTGGTTCAAGAGCAAGTATGAACGACGGAATTCCGATTGTAACCGAGCCGATAATCGTCATATCGTTAGGCACGAAAGGAAGTCCCGACGGAATGAACATAAAGATGAGCGCAAGCAAGAAATTGTAAATCGTCTTTACGAGATAGAGAGCGGCTGAGCGTTCAAGGTTGTTGATGCTTCGTCTGCCTTCTGCAACTATCTTTGGCATAGAGGCGAAATTTGAATCTAAAAGCACAAGGCTCGAAACGTTTTTTGCTGCGTCCGAACCTGACGCCATAGCGACCGAGCAGTCCGCTTCTTTTAACGCTAAAACGTCGTTTACGCCGTCGCCCGTCATAGCGACAGTTTTTCCTGCGGCTTTAAGCGATTTGACGAGCAAAAGTTTTTGGTCCGGCGTCACTCGTCCGAAAATAGTGTATTTTGTTGCGGCGTCTTTGACTTCTTGTTCGGTTTTCAAAGTCGAAAGGTCGATATAGTTGTCCGCTCCGATAAGCCCTGCACGCTTGGCAACGGCTTTGACGGTGACGGGATTATCGCCCGAAATGATTTTTATATCGACGCCTTGTTCGTTAAAGAATTTTAACGTGTCAGGGGCTTCTTTTCTGATTTTGTCGGTAATCAAAACGTAACCTAAAAATTTAGGTTTAACAAGTTCATTGCCGTCAAGATTATTGGTTTTTGCAAGAGCAAGAACACGATAGCCCTCTTTGGAATAACCGTCTATTGTTTCTTTTTGCTCTTTATTGAGGTTTTTGAAAACAAATTCCGCCGCACCGATAACGTAAGCGTGGTCACCGAAAACCGCTCCCGACCATTTTCTTGCCGATGAGAAAGGCACTATGCTTGTGGCTGTTTCCGTTTGTTCGATTTCTTCGGTAAAGTCGTTTATCGCGTTTGCCGTTGCGTTTTCGTCGTTAATCGACGATTGAACGTTTTTCAAAATTTGTTTAAACTCGTCTAAAGTGATGCCGCTTGGAATAAGCTCGGACACCATCATACTTCCTTCGGTTATTGTTCCCGTTTTGTCAAGGCAAAGCGTATCGACTCTTGCCAAAGTTTCGACGCAGTACAATTCTTGCGCAAGGGTTTTGTGTCTTGATATTCTTATGACGGAAATACAAAAAACGGTTGACGATAGCGCCATAAGTCCGGACGGAATCATTCCTAAAAGCGAACCCATAGTTTCGATGACGAGCGCATTGAGTTTTGCGTCGTTTGCCCAACCTAAAAGCTGGACTATATTTTTAGCTGCGAGTGGCGTAGGAGCGTAGTTCTGTCCGAAATATTTTGTAAGGAAAAGCGCAAGTCCGAGCGGAACGATTACCGTTGCCATAAATTTGATTATTGCGTTGAGCGACCGCAAAATTTCGCTTGACGGTTTTTTGAGATATTTTGCGCCGGAAGATATTTTCGTCGCGTAGTTGTCTTTTCCGATATGAGTTACCTTTGTGATTGCTCGGCCACTCAAAACGTAGCTTCCGGACATAACTTCGTCGCCGACTTTCTTTTGAATTGCGTCGGGTTCGCCTGTGATTTGCGATTCGTTTACTTCAATCATTCCGTCGATAACAATGCCGTCTGCGCAAATTTGGCAACCGCTGTTTAGACATACGATTTCGTCTAATACTATGTCGGAAACGGCGATGTCGCATTTTAAGCCGTCACGGATTGCCGTAACTTTCGGAGCGGAGATAAGCGACAATTTGTCGATAGTCTTTTTGGCTTTTAATTCCTGCACGATACCGATTGTAGTGTTGATTATGACAAGTATCATAAAGCCGAATTGTGTATAGCCGTTTGAGTTTTGCGGAATGAAAAATATAAGTATTAAGGCGATGGCTATAAACAAAATGTTGAAGAACGTAAAAATGTTCGTTCTGAAAATTTCTCCGACCGTTTTTGTTCTGACGTTTTGGTCGCCGTTTATTTTGCCTTCTTCGATGCGGGCATTGACTTCTTGCGTAGTTAAACCCGTAACGGCATTACCGTTCGAGTCGAACGCCGCTTCGGCAAGTTCGGTTTGCGGCTCTTCGGCGGTCATAGCGTTTTGCGCATCGGTGTCGGTAGAGATTTCGTTTTTTTTGATTTTTTTAATTTTCATTTCTTCTTTTCCGAGTTTTAAATTTAAAATCTTTTCGGCGATGAAGCAAAATTTTACGGAACTAAACGATAATGCGCCGATTGATTCTATATATTATTTATATAATAGCATAATAAAATAACAATAGTAAAGAATTGTAACCGTGTTTTGTACGTTTTTTTAAGCGTTAAGTAGCAAAGTGTCGGGCGAAAATACGTTAAAAGCTATGTCTTACGTCTATTGCTTAAAACGGCGATAAAGCTGCCATCGTATTTTTAGCGTAATTAAAAATTGGTATTGTGTTTTGCGTAATTTATGATATAATCAAAATATGAAAAAATTTGAAATATCGATAAATGAAGTCGAGCAAGGCTCGGTTAAAAACATCTTGCAGTCGGGTGAAGAGATTTTGTGGCAAGGCACGCCTTACAAAAAGGCGTTTGTTTTAGAGCCGTTTTTAAGATTTATGCCGATTGCTCTGTTTTGGCTTGCGTTAGACGTAATTATGATTGTCATAATGTTTAAATTTATTTTTTCGCAAAGCGTGGGAAATCCGATGCAGTACGTTGTGATTCCGTTCTTTTTTATTCATCTCGTACCTGTATGGATTTGGCTCGGCTCGCTCATCAAAAAGTCGCTTGAACACAAAAACGTCGAGTACGTTGTTACCGACAGGCGTATAGTCATAAGGCGCGGCATTATCGGAATAGACTTTTTGTCCCTTTTCTATTCGGACGTCGAAGGCGTAACCGTCAGAGTTTCGTTCCTTGACCGTCTGTTTAAGGTCGGCGATTTGTTTATTGTGGCAAAGCAAACGAAAGCAATGATAAGCGATATCAAAGACCCGTACAGCGTGTATCAACTCATTCAAAATGTATCGCTCGATATGCGTACCGACATTTCGTATCCGAATGCGTTTAGACCGGAAGCAAATCCCGGATATACGACAAGTTACAACCCAGACGGCGTAGTGGACGGCGACAACTCAAACGGCAATAACCATAAAGGCTAAGGCGTTAAGCGGTTATATGCGTTAAGAGCGTTTTTACCTGTTTAAGCGAAAACGTTTGCAATGCTTTTGAGTAAAGCAACGTCGTTTTACGATTTTGCGTTAATACTGTAAAAACCGGTTCAAACTGTAAAAAATAGTTAAGCTGCAGAATTTTAATAAACTCTATTTAAAACACGATTATTTCTATCGGAGTGAAGCTATCGGAGTGAAGATATGAACAAAGCCGATTTGATAAGAGAAATGGCATTTAAAGCCGATTTGACTCAAAAGGACGCAGGGCTTGCTTTTAACGCTATGGTGGAAATCATTGCGCAGACTTTGAAAAAGGGCGAGAAAATTCAGATTGCCGGTTTCGGCACGTTTGAACTCAGGGAAAAAAAGGACAGGCTCGGAATAAATCCTAAAACGGGCGAGAGAGTGAACATCGAAGAACATAAAACCCCCGTATTGCGATTTGGGGATATGTTCAAAAATTATTTTAACTGATTTTATGGACGAACTTAAAAAGACTTTAAAAATTCAAGCAAAAAAAATCTTGACTAAATTCGACGCTCCGTTTACGCTTGCCGTAAACTTCAACGGAAACGTCACGGCGTTGTCGGTTGCGACGATTGAGGACACGCAATATTTTCTCACGCAAAAAAACGACGTTCCTTCCGTCAATTTCGCTTTTGACTTTTTAAAAGATAAAAACAACAGAGCGGTTATCGTTCTTGAAACGGGTGACGATTACAAAGCGACCGTCGCGGCTTGTACCGACCAATTTGCAGAGTTTTTCGGCGGAAGCGTTAAGGCGTTTTTGCCTGCCGACGGAAATGCAAAAAGCGAACTGTTTAAGCGCGGAGCAATTCTTTTGGACGGCGTAGGCATTGCTACTTTCGGACGCTCAATCGAAGAGGCAATTTGCGCTTTGGAAATATTGCTCAAAGCAAGACTTGCGCTGCGTTTCGGCAGTCCGACTTCGCTTAACGGCGGAGAGATAAAAACTTTGCATTCGGGATATAGGTTAAGATCAGCCAAAAATCAAAAAGAAACGTTCGATTTGGAAACAATCGGCAAACATTTAAACGTGTCGCAACAAGTGGGGCTTGAAAGTATTGCCGAAATTATAGTTTACGCAAAAAAGGCGGAAATCGAAGAACTTTCGCAGGGAACGTGGCGAAGCGTGTCGATAAGACACGGCGACAACTTTTTTATAACGCCCGAAAATAAGAGTAATGCGTTTTTGACCGAAAGCGACATCGTGAAAATCAATCTTAAAAACGGATTTTATAAACCTTTTTCAAAACCGTCTTCGGACAAAAATTTGCATAGAGCGATATACAACGCAAGGGGGGATATAGGAGCGATTATTCATTGTCATCCTATATATTCTTCCGTCAATGCCGAACTTGGCGAAAAACTTATCGTAAGCGAGAAAATGCGTCGGATATTAGGCGAAGAAATATCGGTGACAGAATATAAAAAACAACGCTCGAAGCAACAAGGCGAAGCGGCGGTTTGCGCCCTTAAAGGAAGAGTTGCGGCGTTTTTGTCTAGGCAAGGACTTGTGGTTGTCGGCAAAACCGTGCAGGACGCTTATTGGACTTTGAATGCTATAGAAGACGAATGTCAAAAGTTTTATAGAAACAAGGAGGATTTATGGCAACACCGCACATAAACGCAAAAGAGGGCGATTTCGCAAAAACCGTACTTATGCCGGGGGACCCGTTAAGAGCGAAATTTATAGCCGAAACCTTTTTGAAGAATGCCGAATTAGTCAACAACGTAAGGGGTGTGCAAGGCTATACGGGCGAGTATAACGGCAAAAGAGTGTCGGTTATGGCGTCGGGCATGGGTATGCCGTCGATGGCTATTTATTCATACGAATTGTTTAAATTTTTCGGCGTCGATACCATTATTCGCATAGGAAGCGCAGGCGCGACTTCAAAAGATTTAAATGTGCGCGACATCGTAATTGCAAACAGTGCATATACAACTTCGAGCATTATAAAAGAAATGGGATTTGACGGCAACGAACCGAAAGCCGACGAAAAAAAAGTCGAACTTGCTAAAAGCGTTGCGAAAAAAATGGGTATAAATGCCGTTGTGGGCAAAATTATGTCTTCGGACGTGTTTTACAGAACTACCGACCTTGAAGATATGGCAAGGCGTAAAGTGCTTGCCGTCGAGATGGAAGCGGCGGCACTTTTTGTGAATGCAATAAATGCGAAAAAAAGCGCGCTTGCTCTTTGCACTATTTCCGACTCTCTCGTGACGGGAGAATCTCTTTCCGCATCGGATAGGCAGCTTACTTTTACGCAAATGATGGAAATAGCGTTGGAGATGGCGTGATGGACAGATTTGAAGAACTCATTAACAAAGCGATAGAAGTGCGCGAAAACAGTTACAGCCCTTATTCCGATTTTAAGGTAGGGGCGGCGATTTTGTGCAGTAGCGGAAAGATTTATACGGGAACGAACGTGGAAAACGCAAGTTACGGAGCAAGTATATGTGCCGAACGCAGTGCGGTTGCGGCAGCAATAAGCTGCGGCGAAAGAAAGTTTATTGCCATTGCCGTGGTCGGTGGTAAAGATAAACTTGAATTTTGTCCGCCTTGCGGAATATGCCGTCAGGTATTGTCCGAATTCGGCGGCGGAAGCATAAAAGTCGTGCTTTGCGACGAAAAAGACGTTAAAACTTATAGCCTTAGCGAACTTCTTCCCGAAAGTTTTTCGCTCAATAAATAACGAACGATGTCAGAAGCGAAAAACCGTAAAGAAAATTTGCGTTTTATGTTTTAAAGCGAATTAAGATGTTTAATTGTGCTGCCTAATTAAAACGATCAGGTTAAAATTTAAAAGGCAAAAGAATATAAAAATTAAATGCGCCCAGTGGGACGATTTAGGTTTTGAATTTAGAATTTAGTGTCTATTTCTGAAACTATGTTTTGCGGCTCGACGGTTTTTGCTTGAATATTCTTTGAACGTTCTATGCTTAAAACGGTTGATTTTGAATGACAATCGCTTTGGAAAAAGAATGCGGTTGTTTTTTTGCGGTTTTAAAAATGCGTTAGATTGTTATTTAATTTTTTAAAAAGCAAATTAGGGGTTGAATTATTTCTAAAATATGGTAAAATAAAGGAAAGAAACTCAGGAGGCAATTATGGGATTATTTGGAAAAAAGAAAGAAAAAGAACAGTCTAAGGCAACGACGCCGGGCGCATACGTCGCTCCTAAGGAATTTAAGCCGTCGCCTCAGCAACAAGAATGGCTCACCGATAACGTTTTAAGAAGAGCCGGCGTAAAGAAAATCACCATTGATAATTGCGATCAGATTATATCGTATATTCAAAACACATACGAACAACCGCTTCGCGCTCGTCTTAAAGGCAAAGTCACGCCTGAACTTAAATTCATAAACGACCTTATGCGCGATTTGTCCTTCTTTATGGACAGTCAGGAAATCTTTTAATTAAAACTAAAAGAAGACAATTAAAAATGAAAAGCAAGGCAACGCCTTGCTTTTTTCTTGCGGTTTTTCATTTTTGATTTAGAGCGTGGACACTTAGACCGTCGTTTAGTTATCTGTAGCAGGCGTTCGGTATTTTTTAACAAGTATTTTTTTTAGGGACAGCCATACGGCATTTTTAGCAGTCATATAATTTTAATAATCATTAGGCGTCTTTTAAAAAGCTGTTGAACATAGTTTGGAATTTTTATTTAAATTTTCGGGCGTGCTTTTTTGCTTTCTACGTTAGATGATTAAAGATAATTCGCATAGTTTTTTCGTGCGAATTTTGTCGGAATTTTAACATATTTTATTTAAAATAATTGACATTGACGAAAAGGCAATATAACATATAGAAGGTATATTTTGATGCCTTATTCTATATAATATGGAAGATACGCTATGAAAGGAAAAGTTACTATCATCGGCAGCGGTCACGTCGGTTCAACGCTTGCGTACAGCCTTCTTGCCACCGAAACAGCAAACGAAGTCGTGCTTATCGATTTAGACAAAGAAAAAGCAATCGGTGAGGCTATGGACATTAGCCAAGCGTTGCCGTTTTTACAACCTGCCACTATATATATGGGCGACTACACGGACGCAAAAGGTTCGGATATCGTTATTATAACGTCAGGTCTTGGCAGACGTCCCGGACAAACGAGGATAGACCTTGCCAGCACCAACGTCGGCATAATGAAAAGTATTATTCCGCAAATTGTCAAATATGCCCCTGACGCATTTTATATTATAGTCGCAAACCCCGTTGACGTTTTGACATATCAATTTATCACTACTTCGGGAGTTCCTACGCACAAGGTTATCGGTTCGGGAACGATTTTGGATACGGCAAGACTTCGCGCAAAAATTTCCGAAGCGTTTTCGGTCAGACAAGATCAGATTTACGCTCACGTTTTCGGCGAACACGGCGATCATAGCTTTATCCCTTGGTCGATGGCGACTATAAACAGTATCCCGCTTAAAATGTACGTCAAAAGCCTAACCAATCCTTACGCAAAGGAACACGAGTTTAGTATGGAGGCGGTCGAAGAATACGTCCGCACTTCGGGCGCGCAAATTATTTCGAGAAAGGGCGTAACAAACTACGGAATTGCAGCTTCCGTCACAAGAATTTGCCGTTGTTTGTTTTCGAGAAAGGAAACGATTTTGACGGTTTCGACTTTGCTTAACGGTGAATACGGAATTAAAGACGTTGCCATGTCTACCATGAGCGTTGTAGGTTGCAACGGCATAATGACAAACATAGCGCCACCGCTTGCCGATAACGAAGTTGAAGAACTTTACGAAGCAGGCAAAGTTCTTAAAGACGTTATTAAACAAGTGCTTGAAAACAACTATTACAACTAATTAAAGCGTTTAGGTTTTTGATTATAATCGAAAGTGAATGTCACTTAAAAAACTAAAACGGACAATGAAAAACGACGAAAATTCGTCGTTTTTTAATTTGCCGTATTGCGTGTTTATCTATTTATTTACCGATATATTTGCTTTAATTTAATATGCTGATTTATATGTTTTTATGCTTACCGATTTAATGTATTTATTGTGCGTTCGCCGATTTGGTTTAGAGTTTAATTTGCTTGTGATTTGACGTTGTCAATTTAATAGCTTTTTCTGCCGAGCAGATAATCGACGGAACAATCGAAAAAGTCGGCAAGTTTGACAAGATTTACACCTGTCGGCTCGCTTCTGTCCGTTTCCCAATAACACACGATAGAGTAGCTAACGCCTATTGCCTTGGCAAGCGCGGCTTGCGAAACATTTTTCTCTTTTCTGAGTTCTAAAAGTCTTTCGGCAAAAATCTTCATATAATTATTTTACTCAATAAATTTAGTAAAATGATTGACACTCAATATATTGGGTGATAGAATATGTTTACAAAACTTGTAAAAGAGAGGAAGAGTATGTATTGTTTTATTCACCATAACGAAGAAGCGATAGCCGTGTGCAAAAAATGCGGAAAGGCTATGTGCCAAAACTGTTCGGCATATTCGGAACACAGCGGTATTTGTCCCGAATGTAGAAGGGAAGAGTTTATTGCCGAGCGTGGACAGAAAATGCTTGAAAGAAGAGAAACTATAAAAATTATCGTTATTTTGGCTCTTTTGACCGTTGCTTTGCTTGCAGTAGACATTTGGCTCGGAACGCTTTGGAGCTTTATGTTTGCAGGCATTGCCGTTATTTTAATCGGATTTGGAATCGGATTTATCAAAAAAGGCTTGGAACTTAAAGCACTGAACGACCGCATAAATTATCTGACAGGTGAAATCAAAAAGCTCGAAGCTGCATTATCTTCGGGAAATGCCCAAATTTAAGTTGAAGTCGTTGTCTGAGCCGTTAAAATTAAATTTATAATTAAATCTATAAATTTTAATTTGTAATTATATCTATAACTTAAAACTATAATTATACATAAAACTTAAAACTATAAAACAATTTAACGAGATTAAAATCTCAAATGGTTAATCGACCGTCAAGCGTTCGCCAGATCGGCGAGCGCTTTTAATTTTGACGTCTTTGACGTCGCAAAGGCGTGGCATAGATAAATCTGTTTGGACTGTTATGCGGACTGTTAAAAGAATAAAGGCAGATTTTTAATGAGTAAAACAAAATACCAAATAATACATTTCTTAAATTTCAAAAACAGTAGCAAAAATCAAAATTACATATTATAATTGTTGCATGCAGAAGATAAGATTTGAAAAAGGATTCGAGCCTAAGGCAACGCTTGAATGTGGACAGTTGTTCCGATACGAAGCTACGGACAGTGGATACAGGGTTTTCGCAACCGACAAAACGTGTGAAATTTCGTCCGATGACGGCGGCTGGTTTATGTTGACCGACGATGAAACATTTTTCAAAAATTACTTTGACTTTAATAGAAACTATGATACAATTATAAATAACGTAAAAGCCGACGATAAACTCCGAAAAGCGGCAGAATTCGGAAAAGGAATACGCATTTTAAATCAAGACCCTGTTGAAACCGTTTTTTCGTTTATCGTTTCCGCAAACAACAATATTCCGAGAATTAAGCTGATATTGAACAGGCTATGCCGCTTGGCAGGCGAGTGCAAAGGCGATTATTACGCTTTTCCGACGCTCGAAGCTATGGCGAGCCTTGACGAGAAAGATTTTAATGCGATAGGAGCGGGATATAGAGCGTCTTATCTTGCGTCGACTGCGAAATCGCTTTTGTGCATCGATTTTGACGAACTTAGAAAGCTCGATACGGGTACGCTAAGAAACGAGCTTATGAAACTCAAAGGCGTCGGAAGAAAGGTTGCGGATTGTATTTTGCTTTTCGGATTTCATCGCACCGACGTTTTTCCCGTCGATACTTGGATTAAAAAGGTCTTTCAAAAAAGTTATGGCGATTTGTCCGCCGAAAAACTGAGCGAAAGATTGGTGGAAACTTACGGAGAGCTTAGCGGATACGTTCAACAATATTTGTTTTATTACGCAAGAGATAATTTTTTAGAGGAGTTATAATGGCAAAAAAATTCGTTTGTTTAGCCGATATCGAATCGATAAGAGTGCCGTACAGCACGTTTAACGCCGCATTGAAAGAGCTTTCAAAATTCGGCGAGATAGTTTCGTGTAAATTTTACGGTTATAGCGGAAAACGCACAAGGGATTACGCCGAATTTATCGAAGAAAACAGCTATGAAGCCTTAGCGCCTTTAAGCGGTAAACGCCGCGGACAACTCGATATGCGTCAAGTAATAGACGCCGTACAGCTCAGCCAAAGCTCGAATATCGACGGTTTTTTCCTTATTTACGGACAAGGTGATTTAACTCCGCTTATCGCTTATCTCAAAGCGTTCAATCTTGAAGTCGTGGCAGGCGTTGTAGAGCCTGACCAAAATTCGGTTTTATGCACGAAAACCATTATTCTCAAAGTAGAGTGACGGAGGGTATATGTATTCAGCAAAGAAATACGTTGTTTTAGCAGATATCGAAAGCGTAAGAATTTCTTATGCGACGTTTGCAAAGGCTTTAAACGAATTGTCTAATTTCGGTGAAATTGCCGCTTGCAAATTTTACGGATATTCTTCAAAGCGTACGAAAGATTACGACGAGTTTATAAGAGAAAACAATTTCGACGCTCTTAGCGCATTGCCTAAAAAGAAAAGAGGACGGCTTGACCTAAGGCAGGTTATAGACGCCGTTCGTTTGGCGCAATTTCCGAATATCGACGGCTTTTTCCTTATTTACGGACAAGGGGATATCACTCCGCTTATTGCCTATTTGAAATCATACGGAATGGACGTTATAGCCGGTGTTTTAGAGCCTGACAAAAATTCCGCTCTTTGCAACAAAGTCATTCTGTTGGGGGGCGAAGAACCTATAGTTAAAGACGTTCTCAAAAAGGGTTACAAACAAGTTGCGCCGACCGAGCTTATTTTCGTTGACAACGAACCTGAAAACGTAGTCGACGAAAAAGTCATAGAAAAGGCGTTAAACGAAGTAATTCCGCAAGAAGAAGTCAAGGAAGAACCGCCGACAGCCGAAGAAGAGAAAAAGCTCGAAGACGAAACTATGGCGCAAATCGATAAAATGATCGAAGAAGTAAACAGCGAAGTCAATTCAGAGCAAAACGAGGACGAGCCTAAGGCCGAAGAGGCGACCGAAGAAGCCGCGGAAAGTGTAAATAGTAATGGCGGCGACGAAGATAAAGACGAAAACAAAGACAACCAATACTTGGCGGAAGAAGAAATCGAAAATCTTGCCGCAGCCGACGACGTCTGCGAAGACGCAACTGCCGACGAAGATTATTATTTTAACAATGACGGCGAGCAAGAGGACGAACAAGAGGACGAGCAGGAAAGTACGCAAGACGACGTTGACGATGACGAACTTATCGCCCAGCTTTACAAATTGCTCGGAGGATTAGACGACTAAATTTTGGCGGAAACGCCGTAGAGGTATATAAATGGCAAAAATCACTATTGATGAGAAATTGTGCAAAGGCTGCGGTCTTTGCGCGGAAGCCTGTCCAAAGAAGATTTTGGCGGTTTCAAAAACAGTTAGCAACGACAAAGGTTATTTCGTTATTGAATGCAACGATATGGCAAGTTGTATCGGTTGCGCTTTCTGCGCGACGACTTGTCCCGATTGCGTTATCACGGTAGAAAAGTAGGAGACGACTATGGCAGAAAAGAAATTGATGAAAGGTAATGAAGCAATAGCAGAAGCGGCAATCAGAGGCGGTTGTCGTTTTTATGCCGGTTATCCTATTACTCCGCAAAACGAAATTCCGGAGTATATGTCATGGAGACTTAACGAGGTCGGCGGACATTTCGTTCAAGCCGAATCGGAAGTCGCGGCAATAAATATGGTTTACGGCGCGGCAGGAGCAGGCGGCAGGGCTATGACCAGTTCTTCAAGCCCCGGAATAAGCCTTAAACAAGAAGGCATTTCGTATATCTGTGGCGCAGAACTTCCTTGCGTTATCGTAAATATGGTCCGTTCAGGACCTGGTCTTGGCGGTATTCAACCTTGCCAATGCGACTATTTTCAAGCCGTAAAGGGCGGCGGCCACGGCGATTACAGAATGCTTGTCGTAGCTCCTAACTCTGTTCAAGAGTGCGTCGATATTATGTACGACGCTTGGGATAAAGCCGAAAAGTATCGTTTGCCTGTTATGATTTTAGGCGACGGTATGCTCGGACAAATTATGGAAGCGGTCGAGCTTCCTCCGATGAAAGACCCTTCGACTTTCCCTAAAAAGCCTTGGGCTACAACGGGCGAAGGTACGGGCGATGGAAGAAGAATTATCAACTCGCTTTATATCGTTCCTGACGAACTTGAAGAAATGAACCACAAACTTCAAAAAGTTTACGACACGATGGCGGAAAACGAAACTAAGGTCGAAGAGTATTTGCTCGACGACGCAGAAATCGTACTTACCGCATACGGAACTGTCGGCAGAATCGTAAAGAGCAGCGTCGATATGCTTCGCGAAAAGGGAATAAAGGCAGGACTTATTCGTCCTATCACCGTTTATCCGTTCCCGAAAGCCGCATTCAAGAGAGTCGGCGAACAAAAATCCGTCAAAGAAATCGTTACCGTGGAACTTTCTATGGGACAATATATCGAAGACGTTAAACTTTATACGGAATGTAAAAAACCTGTTAAATTCTATGGCCGTTCGGGCGGAAACATTATGTCGCCTGAGGACGTTGTCGAATTTGTTTTAAAGGAGGTCAAGTAATATGAGCATCGTATTTGAAAAATCTAAATTTTTGACCGACGTCCCGCTCCATTATTGCCCGGGTTGTTCGCACGGCATAGTTCATCGTTTGGTAGCGGAAGCTCTCGACGCTATCGGCGCCGAAGGACACGTTGTCGGTGTTGCCCCTGTCGGTTGTGCGGTTTTTGCTTACAACTATTTTAACTGCGATATGCAAGAGGCGGCTCACGGCAGAGCTCCTGCGGTTGCAACGGGAATTAAATATGTAAATCCTAATAATATCGTCTTTGCCTATCAAGGCGACGGCGACCTTGCAAGTATCGGTCTTGCTGAAATCCTTCACGCCGCTACAAGAGGCGTAAACATCACCGTAATTTTCATCAACAACGCAATTTACGGTATGACAGGCGGTCAAATGGCACCTACGACTCTTCTCGGTCAAAAGGCTACGACTTGTCCTTACGGACGTGACGCGATTTTGAACGGAAATCCTATCAAAGTCAGCGAAATGCTCGCAACGCTCGATGGCCCTAGCTACGTTGAAAGAGTTTCGGTTGCGGACGTTCCTAATATCAAAAAAGCCAAAAAGGCAATCGAAAAAGCATTCAGAAATCAAGCGGAAGGCAAAGGCTTCTCTTTTGTAGAAGTATTGTGCGCTTGCCCGACAAACTGGCACATGTCGCCGCTTCAAGCAGTCGAGTACGTCAAAACGGATATGACCAAGATTTTCCCTCTTGGCGTTTATAAGGAGGTTTAGTATGGAAAGATTGATAGTTGCAGGCTTCGGCGGTCAAGGCGTTTTGTCGCTCGGACAAATGATTGCCTACGCATCGATGTATGAAAATAAAAACGTTCCTTGGCTTCCGTCGTACGGTCCCGAAATGCGTGGCGGCACGGCAAACTGTTCGGTAGTCGTCGACGACGCGCCTATCGCTTCGCCGATTATAGCAACGCCTGATACGCTTATCGCTATGAATAAACCGAGCCTTGACAAGTTTGTTATGAAAGTCAAAAAAGGCGGACTTATTGTTGTCAACAGTTCGCTTATATCTGAAAAAGTTGCTCGTGACGACGTGAAGTCAATTTACGTCAATGCAAATGAAATTGCTCATAAAATCGGAAACGATAAGGCTTCTAACCTCGTTGTTTTGGGCGCATACATTAAGCATAGCGGTCTTTTCACAAAGGACGAAATGCTTAAAACCATTGAAAAAGTCTTTGCCTCGAAACCGAAGTTTATCGAATCAAACAAAGCCGCTTTCCTTGCAGGATATGAGCTTTAATCGTTTGTTAAATTTTAAAAATAGTCACGCGTTTGCGTGACTTTTTTTATAAAAGAGAATATTATTGTTAAACAAGAAAGACATAATTATTGACTGTCGATTATGTCTAAGATGCGCATTGTTATGGAAACAAAATAAATTCTAAGTAGAAAGCATTATTAAAAATCAGTTAATGCAAGATGCTTAGAGCTAAAAACGTTTTAACGAAAGGAAATACTTAAAGCAAAAAAGCGTTAGTGTAACGAGTATGAGAAAAAAATCTTTTGTAATTAAAGATATGGATATGACAAACGGACCGCTTCTTAAAAATCTTATAGCGGTTTCGTTACCCCTTGCGCTTTCGGGTATTTTGCAGCTTTTGTTCAACGCCGCCGACCTTATAGTCATAGGGCGATTTTCACAAACAAGTACGCAGTCGCTTGCGGCTGTCAGCTCGAATACGGCTTTAATCAATCTTATTGTAAACGTGGCAATAGGCATTTCAATCGGCGCAAACGTAGTCATGGCGCAAGCTATAGGAGCAAAAGACGAAGACAGAGCGCAAGCGGCTTTACACAATTCTATGTTGCTCTCGATTGTGTTAGGTGTTGTCGTTGGTATCATAGGCAGTTTGTGCGCAAGATATTTTCTTGTTTGGATGCAAACCGACCCTGCGATTTTGGATAAAGCGACGGATTATTTGAGAATATATTTTATAGGCGCGCCTGCAAATATCATTTTCAATTTCGGTGCGTCCATATTGCGAGCAAAAGGGGACACCAAAAGACCGCTGTTTTATTTGTCGGTTGCAGGCGTACTTAACGTATGCTTAAATTTGATTTTTGTCATAGTGGCACGTTTGGACGTTGTGGGAGTTGCGGTCGCAACGATAGTCAGCGAATACGTTTCCTGCATTTTGCTTGTTATTACTATGTTTAAAGAAAAAGGTTACTGCAAGTTGCAAATATCAAAACTAAAATTTAACAAAAACGTTTTGAAGAGCATCTTGAAAGTCGGCTTACCTTCGGGAATACTTAGCTCGTTCTTTTCGGTGGCTAACGTGCTTATTCAGACAAATCTCAACGGCTTTGGGTATGCGCTTGTTGCAGGCAGTTCGACAGCGAGCAACCTCGAAGGTTTTGTCTACACTTCGATGAACGCCGTCTCAAATGCGTCCGTATCGTTTGCGGGGCAAAATTACGGTGCAGGCAAATTTAAGCGAATAAAAAAGGTCGCAGTCGAGTGTTCGTTTATGGTTTTAGTGATAAGTCTTGTCTTTACGCTTGTCTTGCTTTTGGCAGGAAAATATATAGCCGCGCTTTATACAACCGACGAAACGGTTATCGCCTATGCCGTGGACAGAATGAGAATTATTTTGCCTATTTATTTTGTTTGCGGCGTCGTTGAAATTATGGTCGGCTGTCTTAGGGGAATGGGGTATTCCGTCACTCCTACGCTTGCAAGTTTCTTTTGTGTATGCGTGTTCAGAATAATATGGATTTATACAGCGTGCAAAGCGTTTCATACTCCGCAGATGCTTTACTTATCATGGCCGATAAGTTGGATGATAAACTTTTTTATCGATGCGATTTTGCTTTTTGCCGTATTCCGCAAAAAGGAAACCGAAGCAAGCGAATTTGCTCCGACGGCAGGCAGAGTAGTTGAAGAATATTCGTCCTATGAAGAAATGAAAGCCGAACAAAACGGAAATCTATGATGACAAAATGAAAGTAGGCTAAAAGGCAAATTTAAATTCGTTATGACAAAATGCGAGTGGGTTTAAAAATGCCGTCAAAATCAATTATGACAAAATGAAAACCGATTTAAAAAGGCTAATTGAAACCTATTAACAAAAAGCTAATTAAGCCGCAAAATATTAGTCGTATTTTGCGGCTTCGTTTATTATTGCAAAAGGTCGCAAACTTTTTTTAACGCCGACGGGAAGAGCCGCGCCGTTTAAAATTAGTTCTTTGGGACTTTCTTTTATTATTGCGAACAGCAAGTTTAAATCGCCGTTGTCGAAATAGTTTTCGACTTTTACGCTTTCC
>JAQYCY010000024.1:0-3325 GCA_028724485.1 Bacillota bacterium
AACTGTCTCACTTTTTGCTCCACACATAAGCGATGTTAAAAGGTAAACAAAAAACGGACTTTCGTCCGTTTTTTTTGTTTTAGCGCTCATACGAGCTTTGTGTGGAGCTGATGGGGAGATTCGTAGGGAGCGTAGCGACTGACTAGCGAGCAAAATTGTTTTGAATTTTTCTTTATCATTAAAACACAATTAGTTTCGATTATTTTATCCTTGCTTTAAGCCTATTTTGCGAGCGTCACGCATTTCGAGCTGTCTCACTTTTTGCTCCACACATAAGCGAAGTCAAAAGGTAAAACAAAAAACGGACTCTCGTCCGTTTTTTTGTTTTAACGCTCATACGAGCTTTGTGTGGAGCTGATGGGGAGATTCGAACTCCCGACCTATTCATTACGAGTGAATCGCTCTACCTGCTGAGCCACACCAGCACTTTATCAAGCGAAAAGATTATATCAAATAAAAATTCTTTTGACAAGAGAAATAAAGACAAAAGATAATTTTTTTTGTTATCGCCATAAGTTGCCTTTTCACTACCCTTTTAACGCAAAACAAATTTCGTTTTACAACAGGCAAATCACACTTTTGTTTTGCGTCGTTAAACGTCGCAAATCGAAACTTCTGCACAAATGCATTTAAATGCTAAATATCCGTTCTCGCATTTAAGACAAAAACTTAAAGGAACAGATAAACAAGCACGGTTATTGCCGAGTGCAAGGCAATTGAAAAAATTTCTACGGCGTGGAAATACCACTTTCGCACTTTATGGTTTGATACAAACATTCCGATATAGCCGCCGACCGCGCCACCTAAGAAGGACATTCCGAGCAACACGGCTTCGGGAATACGCCAAGCGCCGTTAATTGCTTTTATTTTGTCAATAACAAACGTGATGAGCGTTACAACGCTCATCACGCCTAAATATATCAAAAATATTTGATATGCCGCCATTACTGTTCGGCTTCTTCGCCGTTATCTTTTTCTGCAACGGCTGCGGTTTCGACAATCGGCTCGTCGTTTTGTTTCTTATCTTTCTTAAAGCAAGTAAAGTGACTGAACTTGCAAACGAAGATTTCACGAGCAAGCATCGACGCTAAAAATGCAATAGTTCCGCCGAAAAGGACGTCCGACATATAATGCGCGCCGACCATTATACGGCTGATTGCAACTATTGCGGTGTAACCTACGCATACGACATAGAAAATCGCTTTTACCCAAGCCTTGTCGAGCTTTTTAAAAAGGTATGGAAGACTCAAAAGCGAATAAATAACGCCTGCAGAGAAAGTATGTCCCGACGGGAACGACTTGCAGCTGTCCGACACAAAATCCAATATATTGCGTTTTCCGTTTATAACGTACCAAGGCGTGTAATATGAAAAATCTTTAAGATAATTCATCGTTCTGAAACGACATCTACCGATAGGCGTTTTGATAATCGTAATCAAAAGATAGAATGCCGCCGTGCAAACAAGCACAAAGGCAAAATTCAAAAGTTTTGCGTGCGTTTCTTTTGAAAAGTTTTTCCAAGTAAAAATCAACAATACGCTCATAGGTAAAGCGATAAACGCTTCGAGCGCCATAACGTAAATGTTGTCTTTGTATGCTTTATTGAGCATATGTTCGAATATATACTTGCATATTTCCGAAACAAAGAAGAACAATCCGCCGAAAACGACGACTGCGCAACCTATCATAGCAAAAATCGAAAGTACTTTTTTGCCCTTTTCGTCAAGTTTGATATTGGCGTTTTTAATTCTCGGCGCATTCCAGAAGAATATTACGCCTGCAACCGATATCGCAAGCCAAATAGGCGTCGAGCCGAACGCTTCAAAAAACAATCCGAATTGACTGGTCGAATAATATTGTCCTTTATGCAAATTTCCTTTTGTCAAAATCTGACTTATTTGCAAATCGTAAATAGACGCAAGTGCGGTGAGCGTAGCGAAGATTGCGACAAACAATGAAAGGAATAAAATAGTTTCAATTTTTGGCGATATGCCCTTTTTGATTTCTAAATCTTTTACGTCTTCCATAGATTTCCTCCGTTTAGTATGATAACATATGCTTTATTGTATTGCAACTTAAATTTTTGCTACTCTACTTAAAAGATTTGCAATTTGGATATACTTTGTCGTACTACAATCGAACGTTTCATTTTGAAACTATTTATAGTTTAGCTTATTATGATTTTAAATCGGCAACTACAACTACACTATAAGTCGCTTTTAAATAATTACATTTAAGCCGCAAGTCGTTTGTTTCAACGTTCTTTATAGGTATTTATAGCAGCAAATAAAAGGCGTTTAATAATCTCGTAATTTTAATAATTTACCCGACGTTTAAACGACTTTGACTTCAATTTTTTTTGCAATTCTTAAAAAAGTTTTATTAAAAAAGTCGTTTGCAAAATTTTCTTATATTTTTTTCAAAGTCCTATTGTATTATCGCCTATCGTATGCTAAAATACAATCAATCCTACTAAGGTATTGATACACTATGTTTGAACCACAATTTTTTAAAAAGGGATGATGCGTTCACGCTTACAATGTCAGGCCTCATCATATCAGTGGAAGGCAGCGGAGCGGACAGTCAGTACCCACCCTGTACTTACAGGTTTAAAAATTGTATCTTACATTAGTGGGATTAAAAAGAAAATCAGCTCGCAGTCGGTTTCGTCTGCGAGCTTTTGTTTTATTGCCCTATTTGCCTTTTTGCTCGATTTGTTCTGTTTGATATTATTTTTACTCTTTGCCTTATTTACATTTTCGTTCTATTCATTTACCCTATTCGTCTTATTTTGCTCGATTAGCTCTATTTGCCCTATTTGCATTTTCTTGCTTTATTTGTTCTATTTGCTATATTTTGATTTATTTCACTTATGCTTAAAATGCGTCGAAAATAAAAAAACGAACCGAAAAAACGATTCGTAATTTGGTACCCCCGTGGGGAATCGAACCCCAGATTCCGCCGTGAGAGGGCGACGTCTTAACCGCTTGACCACGAGGGCGAGTATTTAGCAAAAAGAATATATCACAGTTTGCCGAGTTCGGCAAGTGATTTTTCGGCTGTTTGCAATTTTTTTAGCAAACAGCCGATTTAAGATAATTCATTTATATAACGCCTACGCTTATCGACCATTTCAATTATTCCCAATACTTAAACCTTGTATTGTCGCAGTCGGTTTTGTCATAGGTAAACTGCATATTATAGCTTTGGTCGGCTTTCATAAGCGCAACCGAAATGCCGTGCGGTTTAGCGTTTTTACATTCCCAATACTCAGAGAGCGTCGCTTCTTTGAAATAGCCGTTGTCCCAAAGTTTGAAACTAAGAT
>JAQYCY010000025.1:0-6746 GCA_028724485.1 Bacillota bacterium
AAAGAATTTATTTACGTTTACAATCATAGCCGCGGCGGTCGTTTTACTTCTAAGTTTAACTGCATTGCCCGTCTGCGTTGCAAATGCGGACGGCGAAATATTTGACCTTATGACGCCTGCTATCGTAAAATTTTATGAAAACGATTTCAACCCTAACTGCCCCGTCACAAGTATAACTGCTCAAAAACGCGAAATACTGGAAAAAAAGCTAAACGCAAGTTCAAACAAACTCGACGCTTTAATTATCATCAAAGACGTAACGGAATTGAACGGCAAACAAGTCAGCCTTGAAAAACTCAACGCAATGCCCGTAAAAGATTTATTGGCATACGCAAAAGAGAGTTTTGAAAAATACGTGAAGAACCAACCTAAGGAAAAACAAGAAAAAATCGTTTCCGATTTCAAAAAGCTCGGTTTTTCATTTAAAGGCTTTTTAAAAAAATTTGCGACAATATAATACTAATTCAGATTTGTTTATTTTGTAACATCAAAAATTAAAAAGCACCGACAGCTGTTTGTCGGTGCTTTACTCATTAAATATAGTTATAATATGTTTTCTGTTCTATCTTAAAATAAACTAAGGTTTAAGTTAATCTTAAATAGAATTGTTTTTCTTCTACCCTAATAGCGTTATTTTTGTTATACCCTAAATAGAGTTGTTTTTGTTCTACTCTAAATAGCGTTGTTTTAGTTCAACTTTAATAGAATTATTTATATTCTATTTCAAAAAGAATTGTTTAAATTCTACTATAAATAGAGTTGTTTTTGTTATACCCTAAATAGCGCTATTTTTGTTCTACCCTAATAGAGTTGTTTTAGTTCAACTTAATAGAATTATTTATATTCTATTTCAAAAAGAATTGTTTAAATTCTACTATAAATAGAATAATTTTAAATCCACTTCAAGTTATGCGATTTACAACCTGTTATTTATCGAGTGCCATATCGCCTTTTTTGATTATGCCTTTTTTTCTGAACAATTCGCTAAACAGCAAGCCGACGCCGATAGGAATTACAAACATAACCAAAATAATTGCAAGCGCGATTTGCCAAGCAGGGATAATGCCTGTCGACGCATCGATAGCTCCGAATATTCCGACAAGCCCCGAAGTTCCCATTCCACCGCCTGCCGCATTGCATCTAAGCCCCATCAAGACCGCTACAAGCCCTGAAAATGCGCTCGATATGATTTGCGGAACCATAATGACAGGTTTTCTCATTATGTTGGGAATTTGCAACATACTCGTTCCTATGCCTTGCGAAATAAGACCGCTTATGCCGTTTTCTCTGAATGACGTAACGGCAAACCCAACCATGTGTGCGGCGCAACCCGCAACTGCCGCTCCGCCTGCGATTGCAAATACGTCGGGATTTGCCAGCCCCACCGAACTGCCTGCAATGGCGATCCAAATTGCCGCTGACGAAGTAGGCATTGTTAAGAGTATTCCCATTACGACCGCAACAATAATTCCGACGATGACTTTCACCGCCTCGCCTGCTTTAATCAAAATTACGATAAGCTGAGCAAACAAGTCTATGAGCTTTATAAACGGCCACGCAACGAAAAGTCCGACAAAGCCTATAAGCATCATTCCGAGCGGAATTAAAATTATGTCGAGCTTTGTCTTTCCTGCGTAAAGTCCTGCAATTTCAACCGTGAGCAACGTCACGACGTAACTTCCGATAGGATTTCCCGGCACTCCGAACGCAATCGTAAATATTGCGCTTGTGTTTCCGCCTATAAGATAATTCATAAGCGGCATTGCCCAAGCCCCCAAAAGTCCGGTTACTGCCGCCGTAAACACAACGAGCGGTTTTGCTCCGAGCTTATGAGCGATACCTACGCCGATACCTGCGCCCATAAGCATTTTCGCTATGCTTGCTATGTATCCGAGCGTTTTTGCAAACGTGTTATCTCCGAACCAAGAAGCTATTTGTGCAAGTATAGTTCCTGCAATAAGCGTTACGAACAAGCCTTGCGACATTCCCGTAAAAGCGTCGATAAAATAGCGTTTTGCGTATTTTTTAACAATAGCCTTGGCTTTTGCGCCTTTCGTCAAAGGTTTGTCCGCCGCATTTTCCGCACCGTTTTTCTCGTCTGCCGCAATTTCGGGTTTGGAATTATTTTGCTCGTTATCGGTTGCCGCCTGCACCTCGTTTTGTTCATTTGCGACAATTTCCGACTTTGCAGATTTCTTGCATTTTTTTACGCTTTTGTCACGCTCCAAACTTTCCGCTGTCACGTTTTCGAGGTTTTCGCCTTTTTCCGTTTCGGTTTGTTCGCCCGCCGCGTTCAATGCTTCTTCTGCTTTTGGGCTGACGACGTTATCGTCAATGGCTTTTTGTTTTTTCATCTTAGTCCTCCGATAATTGTTTGGCTATGCCGACGCACAGCTTAAAACAGTTTGTCACTACGTCCGATATATCGGTATTTTCTTCCGTAATTTCTCTGAAAGGATTTCTGTCGCGCGCAAGCAAGGTTACGCTCTTTACGCCCGCCTTTTCAAATGCGGTTGCGGCGTAGCCGCTTAATGCGCCGAAATTTTTGCCTTCTTCGTTAAGTTCGATTTCAAGATTTTCCGCTACACTCTTTGCCGTTTGAACAAGCGACTCGTCAAACTTATGTTTATGCACGCCGTCAACGGTTGCGACAAAATATTTACGCTCTATAATATCGCCGACGTTTATAAGCGTGGCGTTTTCAAAAAGACTTGTGTCTGCATGGCGTTTCACGAATGCGTTTGCGCCGTCGTGTCCTGCGTTTTCGCCACCGAACGCCACAAAAGTGACGGCGGTATCTTTCGGGATAAGGTCTTCATCGATTAAATATCTGACGGTCGTCAAAGCGACAGCGGTCGAAAGTCCGTTGTTTTCTTCTATTTTGTTTTTGGACAATGAGAAAGTGAGAGTCAATGCAAGAATGGACGGCACGGAAAATACGCAACTCAAAACTATAAGACTTGCTTTTGCCGGAACCGACTCCACGCCCACGATAAGCCTCAATATACAAATTAACGCAAACAGCGCAATCGTTCCGAGCGAAACAGCGATAATCCAAAAACGCGCCTTATCGCTGATTTTGAAATTGTTTCCGTATTGCGAATCGTAATTTGCGGAAATAATGATATTACGTTTGCACTCATCTTTTGCTTTAACAGTCGAAACAACGTTGTATGACGTGGTTTTTTTAAGAAATTTTTGAGCGAAAGGAAGTCCGATATAGAGCGAAACCAAAAATCCGGTGGACAAAAGTATTCCGATAAGGGAGAGAGCGGCAGAAACGTAGCCGTAACTTCCCCCTGCAAAAGAAGTCAAAAACAAAGCAAGGCAAGCGGCATAAACTATGCCGATAAGCATAAAGCACGGTCTGCCTTTAAATCTACGGCTGTAAAAAGGCTCCATTCTCGACGGAATTCCGAGCAATTTGATACTGTCGTCGCGAATCATTCTTGCGGCTCTTTTCTCGCCCCAACTGCCTGCAACTCTCGCCTTGTGGTTTTCCATCTTCTTCGACTCGGTTTCCATAAACTCGTTATAGTCAACCGCTTCGAGTTCGGGTTCGACGAAAAATTCCTTAACCTCGTCCTCAGGCTTTTCTTCGATGATTTGTTCGACTTCCTGTTCTGCATCGTTTTTAGACGTCAATTCAACGTTTTCTTTTTTCTTCCTGCCGAAAAAGCCGAACCTTCTTTCTTTTTTTTCTTTTCCTTCTTTCATAATCAGTCCTTAAACAAAATATCCTGATAGTTAGGATACGGCCAAATAGCCTTATCGCAAATAACCTGCATTTCGTCGGCAATTTCTCTTAGGGCATCAAGTTTAGGGTTTACTTTGTCACGACATACGACGGCTCTTTCTTTAAGGTCGGTTTTTTCAAGAGCGGTTTTCGTTGCTTTTTCAAGTTCTGAAATTGCCGAATTAAACTTCGATATATACCCGTCGAACTTTGCAAGTTTCTCCTCGTGTGTTTTTCCAAGCCCGAAGTTTTTAAGCGCGACAAGCTCTTTTGCGATTTCGCCCTCATATTTCATAACACTCGGCAAAATTCTTGTCTTGGCAATTGACAAAGCTGTTTGCGCCTCGATATTTATCGTCTGCGAATAATCGGTAAGATAAATTCTATATCTTGCGTCAAGCTCGACTTCGCTGAATATTCCGTTTGAGATAAACAAATCTCTGACTTCTTTGCGCTTTAATGCCTCGAAAGCGTCAACTGCGTTCGTGAGATTGTAAAGCCCTCTTTTTTCGGCTTCCTTTTGCCATTCGACAGAATAATTGTTTCCGTTAAAGATAATGCGTTTATGGGCAACGTATTCGTCGTAAATCAATTTTGACAAAACGTCTTCGAGATTTTCACCCTTTTTCGATTCGATAATATCCGAAAAACGACTGAGCGTATATGCGGTTATCGAATTGAGTATGACGTTTGGAGTTGAAAGAGTCTGCTGAGAACCTACCATACGGAACTCGAATTTATTGCCCGTAAAAGCAAACGGCGAAGTGCGGTTGCGGTCGCTGTCGTCTTTTTTGAGTTTCGGCATTGTGGAAACGCCCATTTCAAGGTACTCTTTCATATTGTCGACCTTGCCGACTTTGTTTTCGATGACGTCTAACATTCCTTCGATTTTATCGCCGACAAACACCGAAATTATTGCAGGCGGCGCTTCGTGACCGCCGATTCTTCTGTCGTTTCCTGCCGACGCGCAACTCATTCTGAGCAAATCTTGAAATTCGTCCACACCTGCAATAACGGCAAGGAAAAACAAAAAGAAAACTCTGTTTGACTCGTCGTCACGTCCCATATCCAAAAGATTTCTTCCGTCGTCGGTACAAAGCGACCAGTTGTTGTGTTTACCGCTGCCGTTCACTCCCCTAAAAGGTTTTTCGTGCAAAAGACATTTAAGTCCGTGACTGTCGGCAACCTTTTTCATGGTTTCCATAATAATTTGGTTTTGGTCGGTCGCTATGTTTGCGGTTGCGAAAATAGGCGCAAGCTCGTGCTGCGACGGAGCAACTTCGTTGTGCTGCGTTTTGGCGGTTATGCCGAGTTTCCAAAGCGCCTCGTTTAAGTCCGCCATATAATCAAGCACGTTTTCTTTTATCTTTGCATAATATTGATCGTTTTTTTCCTGTCCTTTGGGTGGAGCCGCTCCGAACAACGTTCTGCCCGTAAGTTTTAAATCTTCACGCTTTAAATAATCTTCTTTTGAAATAAGGAAATATTCCTGCTCGCCACCTACGTTTGGATAAACCCTGTTTGCAGGTTTACCGATGAGCGATAAAAACCTTTTCGCTTCACGCTCCAAAAAAGCCATCGAACGAAGGAGCGGAGTTTTTTTATCGAGCGCTTCGCCGCCGAACGAACAAAATGCCGTCGGTATGCAAAGTACGCCTGCGCCGCCCTTAGACTTTTTGATAAATGCAGGGCTCATAACGTCCCAAACGGTATAACCCCTTGCCTCGAACGTTGCCCTAAGTCCGCCTGACGGAAAGGATGAGGCGTCGGCTTCACCGCGCATAAGGTTTTTGCCCGTAAATTCAAGAATTACGTTTCCGCCTTTGTCTATTGAAATAAAAGCGTCGTGCTTTTCGGCTGTTGCGTCCGTCAAAGGCTGAAACCAGTGCGTATAATGCGTTGCGCCTTTTGACATAGCCCATTCTTTCATAGCGTCGGCTACTTTGTCGGCAAGTTGTCTGTTAAGTTCACAACCGTTTTGCGTCACTTCCTTAAAAGCCGCATAATCGTCTTTTGACATATATTGTTTCATCGCTTTGTCGTCAAACACGTCGCAAGCAAAGAAATCGGTTATTCTTTTTTCGTCCGTTAAAAGTTTAGACATAAGCCCTCCGCTAAATAGATTAACCAAATTATAGTAGATTATTAAAAAAATTTCAAGCATTTGACGTAGACTTAGCGGCAAGCTACAAATTTATCGCCTAACACCGCTTTACAATTTTCGCCTTGCATTTTACGTTGCTTTATAATGAGCGAATTCCGCTTCCTGTTTTCTATTTTGTTTTACTCTCAGATTTATTTCGCAATTTCATTGCTTTGTATCATTAACAGATTTCTCTTTATCTTTCTTATCTCATTTTCCTGCGAATTCCGCTTTCGGTTTTTAGCTTATAATTCCTATAAATTTTAATTCCGTTTTTGCTGCTCTGTATAGCTCACTGTTTTAACTTTTCCCTGCCCCACGTTACTGACGGTTTTTCGTTTTCTTATAAAGAAAAGAACGACCTTGCGGTCGTTCTTTTTTTATTAAACAAAGTTTAATTTACTATTGTTTGATCTTAATTATGCTTTAGGCATCCAGATAGACATATCGAATACGAATTCGCCTGCTGCTTTTGCATCTGCAAATCTTCCTGCGAAACCTGCGATTGCGCTATCCAAGGCTGCAACGTCGGTGTTTGCGGTGCTGACTCTAAGAGTAAGACCGACTTTAATTGCGTCTGCATAGTTGATGTCAAGAGCAATCTTTTCTGCATCGGTTACGATGTTAGCTTTTACGTTCAAAGCAAGGAGAGCGTCAAAGATTTGGGTTCCGCTCAACGTATCGAAGTTCGCGATAAGTTTTGAACCTTTAAGCATATCTTTAATAGTCTTTACAATGCCTTCGTTGTAAAGGCCTTCAACAACCGAAGCTTCAGGAGCAGCCGTTACGCCGATTCCTTTCCATTCATTAGGTGTAATCGCAACGCCTGCGGTGACTTTCCACATAATTACTGCTTCTGCCTTATTG
>JAQYCY010000026.1:0-16247 GCA_028724485.1 Bacillota bacterium
TTTTTAGGGAAGCTCGGCTTCAAAAAAGACGAATTGAAAACGTCGAATTTTTCCGTCCGTGAAAATCAAGTTTATGACAATAAAACCAACAAATATAAAAAAGACGGGTTTAGCTTCGAGCAAGGCATAAACCTTAAATTCGATTACGACGTTGCGAGATTTGCAAAAATCATCGACGAAATTTCTACGCTCGACGCTCCGCCTGAATATAGTGTAGGTTTCAAACTCGGCGACGAAACGGCGGCAAAAAGAGCCTTATACGAAAAAGCCGTTGCCGATGCAAAAGAGCAGGCGCAAATGATAGCCAAAGCGAGCGGACTTGCTCTAAAAGAATGTAAAAGAGTGAGCGCAAATCCTTTTGGTGAAATAGGGGCGTCGGCGACGAATTTTGGAAGCGGCGCAAGTATGCTTAGGTGCGCTTCCTACCTTTCGGACGATATCGAGAATACATTTGTGCCGTCGGACATAACGGTTGAATGTGAGCTTGGCGTTGTTTGGCAAGCTGAATAAAATGCAAAAACCTATGAGAAAAAAGGTATATATAAATTAAGGTCAAGCAAAAACCGCGTGAAAAAGGTTTATACATAATTAAGTTCAAGCAAAAATTGTGTGAAATAGGTTTATAAACCGAATAGGGTTCAAGCAAAAAGCAGTAGAGCGGATGAAACAATTAAAAATACAAAAAAATACGATTTTAAACAAACTTTAAAATCGTATTTTTTGTTTAATGTAAATCTTAATGAAAAACTAACAATTAAACTAAATTTCAAAATGGTCTTTCAAAAGGTTTTCGGCTTTTGAAAGCGATGCGGCATCGATGCAACAAGAGATTTTTGTTTCGCTTGTCGTGATAGCGTAAATCTTTGTGCCGTTTTCCATAAGGAGATTCAACACTTCGACTGCAACGCCGCTCTTGTGTTCCATTCCTGCGCCTTCGATTGTAAGTTTACTGCAATTCTCGGTGGTCGAGAATTTGATTTCTTGAAGTTTCAAAAGGTCGTAGCAAAGTTTGCTGTCGCAATTTGAAAGGGTGAACGAAACCGAAACTTTTCCGTTAGTTCCGATAGATTGGCTAATCATATCGAGATTGATTTCGTTTTGAGCGATGAGGTTTAAAAGGTCGAGGAACTCGGTCTGCTCTATTTCCGAAAGGGAAACAAGACTTACGCCGTCTTCGCCGCTGACAGTCGTAACGGCGTAATAGTCGCCGATAATGCTGTTCATATCGTAAAGTCCGACTTTCTTTTCGCTCATATAGGCAGCGGCTCTGAGCGCGCCACCGACAAAAACTTCCTTGCTCTCCGACTCGTGCGAAATGGTAAGTTCTTCGCCGTTTCCGAAAAAGTGTACGTCGTGTTTGCCGACGACCGTACCGCCACGCACGGCGTGTATTCCGATTTCGTTAGGCTCGCGACGTTTTGCTTTATCGTGTCTGCCGTATACCGCATTAAGTTCGCGTACGCTGTTTAACGCCTGATAAATACTCAGGGCAGTGCCGCTAGGGGAGTCGAGCTTTTTGTTGTGGTGCGTTTCGACGATTTCGATATCGAAGCTGTCCCCCAAAAATTTGGTGGCTTCCTTTGCAAGGTTGCAAAGAAGGTTTACGCCAAGCGACATATTGCTCGCTTTAAAGATTGCGATTTTTTTTGACGCCGCTTTAATTTCGGCAAGTTGAGCTTCGCTGTGTCCCGTTGTTGCGAGAATTACGCTTGCGCGTTTGGCGATTGCGAAACTCAAAATGTCTTCGAGCGACGATGCGTTTGAAAAGTCTATGATGACATCGCAATTGCCGTTTGACTCGGCAAAACTTTTAAAGACAGGGAAAGGTAAGTCGTTTCCGCCGAATTTATCTACGCCGAACTCAATTTCAAAGTCGTTGTTTCCGACAAGAGTTTTGTATATTGTGCGGCCGATTCTTCCGCCTGCGCCGCATATTGCAAGTTTAATCATTTTGTTTCCTTTTTATTTCATCAAATCGTCGTATGCTTTTTTCAAAACCGCCGCGTTTTCGTCGAGCATTTCGGTGAGCGGTAATCTGATATATCTGTCGCAAATGCCGAGCATTTCCGCCATTTTTTTAACAGGGATAGGGTTGACTTCCATAAAGAGCGCTTTAACGAAAGGAAGCATATCGAGTTGCATTTTGCTTGCCGTCTTAAAATCACCGCTTAAAGCCGCCGAACACATATCGCTGACGTATTTAGGAATGACGTTTGAAGCGACGGAGATAACGCCTTTGCCGCCCATTGCGATAAGCGGAACGGTAAGTCCGTCGTCGCCCGAATAGACATCTGCGCCGTCAAAAGTCAAGCGGATGGCTTCTTCGATTTGTTCCATATTTCCGCTGGCTTCCTTGATTGCGACAACGTTTTTGTTTTCTTCGGCAATTTTGGCGAACGTTTTAGGAAGAAGGTTTACGCCCGTTCTTCCAGGAACGTTGTAGCAGATGATATCAAGACCTGTATGCTTTGCGATTTCGCCGTAGTGAGCGACAAGCCCGTTTTGAGTTGCCTTGTTGTAGTACGGTGTTACGACAAGCAAAGCGTCCGCGCCGAGTTTTTCGGCATTGACGGAGTTTTCGATTGCCTGTGCGGTTGAATTTGAACCCGAACCGACAATGACGGGAACGCGACCGTTTACGGTTTTGACTGCAAGTTTTATGACTTCGTCTTTTTCCTTAGCCGACATAGTGGCAGGTTCGCCCGTCGTACCAAGTACTACAAGAGCGTCGGTGCCGTTTTCGATTTGAAAATTTAAAAGTTTTTCGTATGCGTCAAAGTCAACGCCGTTTTCGGTGAACGGGGTGATAAGAGCAGTTGCGCTTCCCTTAAATATCATAATTGCCTCCGATTTGATGAACTGATGTTAGTGTTATTTTGCGGCCTTAGCCATAAGAAGTTCGACGATTTGAACTGCGTTCGTTGCCGCGCCTTTTCTGATGTTGTCTGCGACAACCCAAAGGTTTACGCCCGATTCGACAGAGTCGTCCTTTCTTACTCTGCCGACGTATACTTCGTCGTGGTTTTCTGCGTCGAGCGGTGTAGGGTAAACGCCGTTTTTGACGTCGTCCATCAAAATGATGCCCTTAGCGTTTTTAAGCGTTTCCATAACGTCTTCGCGGGTGCAAGGTTTTTCAAATTCAAGGTTAATCGATTCGCTGTGTCCGTAGAAAACAGGAACACGAACGGTGGTTGCCGTAATTTTAAGCGAGTCGTCGTGAAGAATTTTTTTGGTTTCGACAATCATTTTCCATTCTTCTTTGGTGTAGCCGTCTTCCATAAACACGTCGATGTGTGGAAGCATATTGTATGCGATAGGCTTAGGGAACTTGGTTGGCGGATTGCCGACGATTCCGTTTTTAAGGTCGTTGTAACCTGCGACGCCTGCGCCCGAAACGGCTTGATAGGTGCTGTAAACTATTCTCTTGATTTTGTATTTATCGTGAAGCGGTTTTAAAGCAACCATAGCTTGAATGGTCGAGCAGTTAGGGTTTGCGATGATGCCTTTATTCCAATCGACGTCTTCAGGATTGACTTCAGGGACAACGAGCGGAACTTCGGGATACATTCTCCATTGGCTCGAATTGTCTACGACGGTTGCGCCGTTTTCGACGAATACAGGGGCAAAGTTCTTTGACGTTTCACCGCCTGCAGAAAAAAGAGCAAAATCGATTTTGCCTTTCAATGCTTTGACGTTATCTTCCGTGAGTTCGATAACGGTGTGCTTTTTGCCCATAAACTCTATTTCTCTTCCTGCGCTTTTCTTCGACGCAAAAAGGTAATAATTTTCGACAGGAAGTTTACGCTCTGAAAGAACTTCCAAAAATTTCGAGCCTACCATTCCGGTAGCTCCGACTACTGCTACGTTGAATTTCATTTGAATCCTCCTAAATATATATATGAATTTACTACTAATAAAAGATTTTGTCAATTTTATTAAAAAGTTTAATTCCTAATTTTGTTAATTTAATAAAAAAGATTATTGTATATATATCTACTATATGAAAAAACAACCGAAACGGCAGTTAATTTTGCTTTTATACAAAAAGTTTAATTTATTCGTTTGATATTTACGCCGACTTATAGTAGAATGTAAACACTAATAGCGTAGGAGTTAAAATGGCAAAGACTCAATATAGAATGAAGGCTGACAAACCTAAAAGAGAGCCGAAATTGTTATGTAAAAACCTTTTCACGATAGGAAACGAGCTTAGAGAAGCTCCCGTTCCCGAAACAATGATCAACGAAGAAGGAAAAACCGTTCCGTTTGTTCCTAAATATCGTGAAAGCATAAAGGGCGGTTATAAGGCTTACAGAGACAATACGAAAGTCTTGCTCAAAGCAAGTTTATATTTTCTTATATTTTTTGCGGCAATGTTCGTGCTTGTGGCGTACGGCTACGGCGCGATTATGAATCACTTTACGATTGGCGGAGCAAACTTTATGGGCAACGTCGGCATAGGCTATCCGGGTGAGATTTCCGATATGGGTAAAATATACGCAAGTCAGACAATGGCTTACGATTACGTCTTCTATTTCTCTTTGCCGTGTATCTTGCTTATTTCGATAGGTATGGCAGGTTTGTTCAACGTTGCGAAAAAAATTATTTGGAACGAACCTATAAAATACGTTGCAAAACCGTTCTTTACGGGCATAGCTAAGCATTGGTGGAAATATATGATTTTCGTTATGCTCGGCACGGCAATCGGTCTTGCAATGGGCATTTCGCTTACAAACCTTCTTAGCAAAATTCAACTCGGAACGGCGATGGCAGGCGACTATTGCGGTTGCGTGTTTGCATTCGTTATCGGCGCACCGCTTTTGGTGTTCCCGATGGTTGCAATCACCATTATTCCGTCGTACAAGCTCAGCTTCGGCAGTCTCATTAAAGATTCGTTCGTCATTGCGATAAACCGCTTTGTGCCATACGCATTGACGGGAATTCTTTGCGCACTTCCTTTGTGCTTGCTTTTCATCAACAATATTTTTGCTATTATCCTTTGCGCTTTGCTTGTTGCTTTCGGCTTTACGCTTTGGGCAATGCTTTGGACGGGACTCGGACACGGCAGTTATCTTAAATGCATATATCTTTATGAATACGAATCGACCAAAAAAGTCAATCCGTATGAAAAGAAGAATGGCAAGGCGGCGGTTACCGTTGAAGGCAAAACCGACGCTTCTGATAAAAAGCAAAACAAAAAACCGCAAACATACGTCAATCCGAAAAAGAAAAAGAAAACGAATGGCTAAAATTTATGATTTCAATCTGAACGAAGAAGAGTGCTTGGACTTTGCGTACGACGCAGTAGAAAACGGCGACGTAAAGAAAAGCCTTATGTACGTTCATAAAGCGTTGGAGATTAACCCCGACAATACAGAGGCGAATTTTTATCTCGCCTCTATTTATTCTGACCTGAACGCTTTTGATTTTTCAAACGATGTGGTTTTCAAAATTTTGCCGAAAATCAAAAACGCTGAAGAGAAAGAAAGATTTTACATTTTGCTCGGCGCAAATGCATCGGCAGTCGGCGATTATGAATCGGCAACGCATTTTGCTTCGCAGATAGACGTTACTTCCGAAATTTTCGAGGATATAGAAGACGTATTCGACGTTGAAGAGCTTCAGCCGAAAAGCGAGTTTTACGTCGCTTATCCGAGAGGAGAAGAATATTATCAAAGAAGACTTGACGAAGCGCAATCGCTTGTCAAAAACAAAAACATAAACGACGCTCTTGCCGTGCTTGACGAATTTACGGACGGCGTTCCGCTTAAAGACAGCGCAGACCATTTAAGGCTTATTTGCTATATGGTGCGCGACGATTTCGACGCGGTCATCGAATATGCCGAAAGAGCAATCAAAAAGGGCGGCAAAAAACTTGCGATAAAGTGTCTTTTGATAACGGCTTTGCTTTTTGAAAACAAAGAAAAGGAAGCGAAAGAAAAGACGAAAGAACTTATCGCAAATGACGAATACGAAAGTTTAGAAGACTTGGGCGTGCTGTTGCCGCTTCTCGTCAATCTCGGAATGGACGAAGAAATCAACGTCTATTGCAAAAAGTTTTTGAAGAAAATCAACTATCATCCGCAAACGATTATGTGGCTTGCGCAAAGCTATTTCAATCTCGGAAAGGTCGAAGAGGCTAAGGCGGTTATGCGTGAAGTTTACGCAATCTATCGTGACTATTTGCCGTCCGACTATTATATGAACGTTTTTGAAAGCGGCGAAAAAAGAGTGGAATATTCGGCCGGATTGCCGATAAAAGAAGTGCTTAATCGCCAAAAGAGAGTGAAAGATTTTTTGTCGATGAAAACCGAGGACGCTCAAAAGGCGTACCTTTACGATAAAAAGACGAACGAACTTTTGAAGTGGGTGTTCAACGGCGGAAACGGCGGACTTACGGTCGCGGTCATTTTAAAGATGGCTGAATTTTACGACGACAGTATGAACAGATATTTCGATATGGTTTTACATTCGGACAAACTTACGTTTCCCGAACTTGTCGAGATAATAAGGATTTATCTTTTAAACACCGCCAAACTCGATTTTTCGGCATTTGTTTCAAACGAACTTAAAATCGTCACAATGGAGTTCAATCCGCTCATAAAGTATATGCCTATGAATTTTGTCAATGCCGTAGCAAACGTCATAGCAGATATTGTTATGTCGATTGACAGTCCGCTTCCTGCGATAGAGCTTATAAAGAACGAACTTGACGAGTATCTTAAAGAAGAAGACGGCGAGATTTATTTTGCAAATATGCCGATTAGTAAAATGACGAAAATCAAATCGATAAAGACTTTGGCAGGCGTGCTTATTTATAAGACGGAAGCGTTCGGAACAGCCGAACAAATACTTGATAGATATTCGATTACGAAATCGACATTTTTAAAATACGTCAAGGCGATTTTCGGATAAACTCGATATAGTATAGCATTAACGAAAGAGTGGCGATAAATCGTGACGCTCGGTTAAGGAAAGATAGAAAAACAAAAAATGAATTCATTCGGCAAAAACGCCGATAGGAGTATTTATGGAAAAGGATAACGAATTGACGGAACTTTCGGTTGACGAAAAAAAGAAACTTGTCGATATAGTAGCCGATGAAAAAGCCGAGTACGGCGATAAACTTGCGGCGTATGAATATCTGCTTGACAACGGCGCAGAAGTGGTCGATTATATGATTTCAAAAATGCCGTCGCTTCTCAATACGGAGAGCGGTCAGATGCTCGTCGAAATTTTGGCGGAGTATAAGGGCAGAAAGGACGTGTATCTTTGGCTTGTGACTTATTTTTATCGCGGCGAAGACATTCCGCTTTTTGCGAGATTGCTCGGCGCATACGGCAACGAAGACGCAATCGAAATTTTGACGTCTTATGCTAATGACTATGACGTGGATTACAACGAGTTTATGGAAATAAGAAATGCGGTTGAACAACTCGGCGGCGAGTTTAACGTGAGAAAAGATTTTTCGGACGATCCGCTTTTCGGCTATTTAAAAGGAGTTGTCGAAACGGACATCTTCAATCGACCTGACGATGAGAGCGTCGACGACGAGAGCGGTGATGAAGAAGAGTCGGACGGCGGCTGTTCGTGCGGCTGTCACCACTTGCACACCGAAACTCACGAGCATAGTCATAATTGCAGTTGTTGCAACCAGCGCCGCGACGAAGAATAACTTTCGACTATAAAAACGCTGTTTACGGAAAACTAAACGGCGTTTTTTTGTCGGCGTTTTTGCGTTGAAATAATAACGATATTTAAATAACGCTTATATTAACGCTCTAACGATTTTCGCACAGCCTTTTTAAAGTGTTTTTATGCCGCCGCCTACAATGCCGTCTATGGTTGGGTTTAAAGTGCAAGGCTTTTATCAGCGTCATAGCAAGTTGTATAAGTCCGAACAGACTTACTAAAGGATAGCCGTACGTTATGAGATGCTCGAAGCCGACGAGTGAAAGGGGATAGCACAAAACAAGGCAGGCAAAAAAAGAAATGGTTTTTGATTTTGTCAGCGGCGTAAGGTCGTCGATGATGAGTTTTGCAGAAGACACCATAGTGGTAAAAATGGCAAACAGGACAAGAGCTATTGCAACCGCCTTAAAACCGAGATTTATAGCAACGTCTAAAAGCGGCATTTCACCGTTTTTGCCGATAACGACTGCGCCGAGGCAAAAGAGCATTGCGCTTATAACAACTGCGCTTGCGATTCCCGAAGCCACGATTTCTTTACTTGACATTTCTTTTCCGAGGTCAGCCATAAGATTTCCCGCAATCAGCAAATTCAACGCCGCATAAGATATGGGTTTAAACGGCAAAAACGAACCGCTAAGATTCAATTCGCCGTTTTTGAAAAACAGCAGGAATATGCCGACAACTATGGCAGGGACGATTATGGCGTTTATCGCTTTGACTTGTTTCATTCCCAAAACTGCGACTATAATCGACAGAGCGGTAAGCAACAAACCGCCGAAAGGAAACAGCGGACGGATTACGTTTTCTGCGCCTGCGCACATTGCGGACATTGTTATGACAGAACAAAAAAAAGTGACGACCTTAAACCATTTTGGATAAAACAAAAAGTTCTTCTTTCCCGACAACATAAAGAGCGAGCAAAAAAAGCCTAAAAACAAGCCCGATATAATCGTCGTTAAAGGACTCAATCCGTTGAAATAAACGGCTACTTCTTTGCCCGACGCAAAACCTGCGCCGACAACCGTTCCTATAAATAAGGCAACCGCCTTAAAGACTTTTTTCATAAAACAAAATATGCTAAAAAAGTCGCATAAATGACACAATCGCTTTTATAGCGATTTTAAGTGAGTTTTGTTTGTCGTAAAAGATGAAAATAGATTAAATCACATAAACACAAGAAAACGTAACGGAACGCAAGACTTATAACGCAAGGCGCGAAAATATAATAGAAAAGAAAAGACGAAGCCGCGGCGAAACGTTACGTCTGTTAGCATCGAGAAGAGGTTTTAAAAAAGTATTTATTTTTTACAAATTGAATGATATACTTTAAATATGAGAAAAATAGGATTTGTTTTGATAGTTACGCTAATTTTAATTCTTTCGCTCACTCTTGTCGCTTGCGACAAAAACGGCGGTAAAGAAAAATCGCTCTGCGAAAAGTTTCAGGCGGAAAAGATAGAGCTTAATGTTGCGGTTATGTCTGACACGCATTATCTTTCGCCGAGCTTGGTCGGCGATTATGCCTACGAGAGTTTCGGTGAGAAAATGAGCGACGCGAAGACTTATGAAATTGCGGTTGCAATAATACGTTCGGCGCTTGATAAAGTTTCGGACGGCGGTTATGACGCGCTTATCATAACGGGGGATTTGTGCGACAATCACGCCGTGCAAAATCACGCCGAAATGTCGGCATTACTTAAAACCTATGCGGACGAAAAAGGGCTTAAAATCTTCGTAGTGCCGGGCAATCACGACGTTGCGCCCGAGGGGTACTATGGTTATAAGTACACGTCAAGCGGAAAGGAAAAAGTTGAAAGCTTGCAAGATACCGCAAAAGGAATAGTCCAGAGTTTCAAAGACTATTATTACGATTTCGGCTACAACGGCGCAATCGCAACGCACGGTCTGTCATACGTCGCAAAACTCGGCGATGGATACAGACTGCTTTCGATAGATAATTGCAGCGAAGACTTATCGGGCGAAACGTTGGCGTTTATCGACGAGCAACTCGATGCCGCAAAAAAGGCAGGCGATAAAGTCATTGCGGCGCAACATAAACCTATAAACAATATGTTTGGTGCAATAACCGATATTATGGGCAAAACGCATAGCGCGATTACGGCAAATGCTAATGAACTTACAAATTTACTTGCGGGCAGAGTGGAAATTTTATTGTCGGGGCATAATCACGCAAACGATACCGTTGCTCTTACGGGGGAGGACGGCAAGACGCTTGTCGAGGCGATGACCGGTTCTTTGTCGCAAAGCGCAAACTGCTATAAAAACTATAAATTCACAAAGAATTACGTTAAAAGTCAAACGCTAAGGCTTGAAAAACTTAACGCCGATTATTTGCCGAATTATCTTTCGGCGGCGGACAAAGCGTCGGTGATAAACGATTTCAACGGCTATGCGACAAAGCGAGTCGGCGATTTTGCAAGACAAAAAGTGGACGAACTTAACCTTGTTCAAACGATAGGAAAAGTGATTTTCGGAGCAGAGGAAGTTCCGGCGGCGGCAAATGAATGTATAAAAGAAATAGTAGCGTTTTTAAATAAGCCGCTTTACGGCAACGACAGTATCGAATCGTTCTTTAAAAAGTATGAGGCAGAATTCCCTCAAAGCGGCTATGCCACTGTTTATGAAGCGGCGGCAAAAGTCGGAGAAAACATTTTCTACGGTGGAGAAAACCAAAAAGACGGAGTAGAACTTAAAGTGGTTGAATTGGCGTTTATAGGTATTGTCGCAAAGATTTATGCAAGCGAGCTTTTCGACAATTTGGATTCGATAGGCGGCAACATAAAAGACAGAGCGGAAAAATGCGACGACGTTGTGAAAACGCTTTTAAAAAGCGGTAGGATCGACCTTTACGGAAGCGGACTTATAAATTCAGTTTTGAAATTTAAAAAGATAAACTCACTTCTTAGCGAAAACGCTGTTTTACGCGCGACTGTCGCAATTCCGAAATCGCTCAAATATACGTCAGTATCTCAGCTTTCAAAAACAATCGAAGCGTTGATTTCGGTGGCAAAAGGCTTGGCTATACTTGGCAATATCGATTTGTCCGATTGCTTTGAGACGACAGTCGATGACGGCGGCAATAGAATTTACAGCGGAGTTTTGAACGTCAGAACTCTTTTGCACGACAAAGTGTTTCTCGGAATAGCAAAATCGTTTGTTGTCGACAGCGACGTTCCCGACCGCGATTTCGTTTTAAGTCCGTCTAACGGAAAGTGGGAAAAGGCGAAATAAAAAACGATATAAGCATATAAACGATTTAAGGAAAAACAATTTGATGACGGATTAGAGAAGTAAATCGGCAAACCGAATTTTAACGAAGCTAAGGCTGACGGAATCGAATTAAAGTTTAAACCGTTTAAAACGTTGCAAAGCAAATTCAAATTTTATTTTTAAATATTAGTGTTTTGCGATGTGTTGAGGCAAATTTAAATGTCAATCGAATAGGCGACGCAGACGCAAAAATGAAAAATCGACGGCTATCGTCGATTTTTTTTTGCAAATTTTCAAAACGCTTTTTATTTATTTGACATTATTTTTTGAAAATAATAAAATATTTAAAATTACACAATAGGAGAAAAAAATGAACAAAATAATTAAAGAGGGTTTGACCTTTGACGACGTATTGTTAGTTCCGCAACATTCAAGCATACTTCCTAAAGATGCAAGTCTTGAAGTCGATTTGACAGATGGTATTCACCTTAACATTCCGTTGCTTTCGGCATCGATGGACACCGTAACCGAGCATCAGCTTGCAATAGCTATGGCAAGGGAAGGCGGCGTAGGAATGATACACAAAAACCTTTCAATCGAAAAGCAAGCCGAACAAGTCGACAAGGTAAAGCGCAGCGAGCACGGCGTTATCACCGACCCGTTCTTTTTGTCTCCACAACATAAATTGTCTGATGCTTTGGCTTTAATGAGTCGTTACAAAATCAGCGGCGTTCCTATTACTGTCGAGGGAAAACTTGTAGGTATTCTCACAAACCGTGACCTTCGTTTTGAAACCAATTTTAATCAACTTATCGGTGACGTTATGACAAAGGAAAATCTTGTTACGGCGTTAGAAGGCGTTACGCTCGAAGAAGCGCAAAAACTTCTCGGCAAGCACAGAATCGAGAAACTTCCTATCGTAGACAAGAACTACAACCTTAAAGGACTTATCACGATTAAAGATATTGAAAAAGCAATTCAATATCCTCATTCGGCGCGTGACGTAAACGGCAGACTTTTGGCAGGCGCGGCGGTCGGAACAGCTGCCGACACAATGGAAAGGGTTGCCGCTTTGGTTGAAGCAAAAGTCGATATCATAGGCGTTGACACGGCGCACGGACACAGTGACAAGGTTCTTAACATCGTTAAGCAAATTAAAGCGAAATATCCAAACCTCAAACTTATTGCAGGAAACGTCGCAACGGCAGACGCAACGAAAGCTCTTATCGAAGCGGGCGCAGACGTCGTCAAAGTGGGTATCGGACCGGGTTCTATTTGCACAACAAGAGTGGTTGCCGGCATAGGCGTCCCGCAAATCACGGCAATTATGGATTGCGCGGAAGCTGCCGACAAATATGGCAAACGCATTATCGCCGACGGCGGAATTAAATACAGCGGCGATATAACGAAAGCTATCGGCGCAGGCGCATCGGCTGTTATGATAGGTAGCCTTTTTGCCGGAACTAAGGAAAGCCCGGGCGAGCTTGAAATGTTCCAAGGCAGAAGTTTCAAGGTTTACAGAGGTATGGGTTCTCTTTCGGCTATGGCGGCAGGAAGCAAGGACAGATATTTCCAAGAAGACGCTCAAAAATTCGTTCCTGAAGGCGTTGAAGGCAGAGTTCCGTTCCGTGGACCTTTGTGCGATACCGTATATCAACTTATGGGCGGTCTTAAAAGCGGCATGGGCTATTGCGGCATGAAGACCATCGATGATTTGAGAAAAAATGCGCAATTCGTAAAGATTACGTCGGCATCGCTTGTCGAAAGCCATCCGCACGACATCACCATAACGAAAGAAGCTCCTAACTATACGACGAGAGGTTAAAGTTTTACCCTGCTATGGCTTTTAGATAATGAAACCGTCGCAGGGTAGCTTAATTTTTGGTTTCGGTCTTTAAAAAGCGAATTTAAAAAAACAAATAATATATAAGGCAAAATATTTATGATCGATACGCACGTTCACGTTTTTCCGGACAAGATTGCCGAAGGTGCAATAGCAAAACTTGCAGTGGCGGCAAAAAAAGTTCCGTTCACAAACGGCACTTTTTCGGATACCGTAAACAAAATGAAAATTTGGGGCGTGGACGAGTTTTGGCTTATGCCGATTGCTACAAACGAAAAACAAATGACAAACGTCAACGATTTTGCGCTCAGCTGTAAGTCGGACGCTTGTTATCCGTTTGCTTCTGTTTATCCGCTGTCAGATAAAGCAATCGACGAACTCGAACGAGTTTATGGGCTGGGGTTTAAAGGCGTAAAACTGCACCCTGAATATCAACAATTTGAAGTGTCGGATAAAAGGGTATATCCCGTTTACGATTTTATAAAGTCGCACGATATGATGCTTTGTTTTCATGCAGGCAAAGATTGCGCCTATCCAAGCACCTATTATGCCTCGCCGAAAAGCATTGCAAAAGTGGCAGACGATTTTAAGGGAATTAAAATCATAGCCGCGCATTTGGGCGGTTGGAACGTCTGGCAAGAAGTGCTTGAATACGAAGCGGGCAAGGATATATACTTCGATACCGCATATTTAAAAGGAATGATATCGGATGACGAAGTCAAGAAAATACTCAATCATCATTCAAAAGAGAGAATATTGTTAGGTTCGGATTGCCCTTGGTCGAGTCCTATAAACGAAAGAGAATATTTTGAAAAATTTTTATCGCCTAACGAGATAGAACTAATTTGTGATAAAAACGCAACCGAGCTTAAATCGGAAGCGGAAAGAGGATAAAATTTTGGTCAGAGAAGATTTAAGAAACATTGCTATCATTGCTCACGTCGACCACGGCAAGACTACGCTTGTCGACGGAATGCTGAAACAATCGGGAACATTCAGAGAAAATCAACAAGTCGAAACGAGAGTTATGGACAACAACGACTTAGAGCGTGAGCGTGGCATAACCATTTTGGCGAAGAATACCGCAATTCATTATAAAGGTACAAAGATAAACATTATCGATACTCCCGGACACGCCGATTTCGGCGGCGAAGTCGAGAGAGTTTTGAAAATGGTTTCAGGCGTTCTCCTTTTGGTCGATGCCGCCGAAGGTCCTATGCCGCAAACAAGATTTGTTTTGACAAAGGCAATAGAACTCGGACTTAAAATCATAATCGTTATAAACAAGATAGACAGACCCGACGCAAGACTTTCCGAGGTAGGCGACGAAGTACTTGAATTGCTTTTAGAACTTAACGCAAACGACGAGCAACTTTTTAGCCCTATTATATATTGTTCGGGCAGAAACGCAACCGCAACGCTCGATTATAACGTTGAAGGCAAAAATCTCGTTCCGCTTTTCGATACCATATTGGATTATATCGAACCGCCGTCAGGCGATGAAACGGGGCCGTTGCAACTTCTTTGCTCGTCTATCGACTACAACGAATACGTAGGAAGAATCGGCATAGGCAAAATCGAAAGGGGACAAATCAAAGTCGGACAAGAAGTTGCCATTTGCGATTATCACAATTCCGACGTTAATTATAAAGGCAGAGTGGTTTCGCTCTATCAAATAGAGGGCTTAAAGCGTGAACCTGTCGAAACGGCAAAAGTCGGCGACATAGTATGTTTCTCGGGCATAGAGAATATCAAAATAGGAAACACGCTTTGTGCGACGTCGAATCCCGAACCTATTCCTTTTGTAAAGATTAGCGAACCGACGATTGAAATGACTTTCTCGGTCAACGATTCTCCTTTTGCAGGTCGTGAAGGAAAGTTTGTAACTTCCAGAAACTTGCGTGAAAGACTTTATCGCGAACTGTTAAAAGATATGTCGCTTAGAGTTGTCGATACCGACAGCACGGACAGTTTTAAGGTTTGCGGCCGTGGAGAAATGCACCTTTCCATTTTGATTGAAACCATGCGCCGTGAAGGTTACGAGTTTATGGTCGGACCGCCAAAAGTTTTGCTTAAAACTATCGACGGCGTGACTTGCGAACCTATGGAGCATTTGTACGTTGACGTGCCGCAGATTTCAATGGGTGCGATTATGGAGAACATGGGCGTCAGAAAGGGCGAACTTGTCACAATGGACGCCGTCGGCAATCGTATGCGTCTTGAATTCGTCGTTCCTGCAAGAAGTTTGTTCGGATTTAAAAACGAAATGCTTACGGCAACGAGAGGCGAGGGCATTATGAATACGTCGTTTGAGGGATATGCTCCGTTTAAGGGCGCAATTCCGAGAAGATTTACAGGCTCGCTCGTAGCGTTTGAAACGGGTGAAGCGGCAACGTACGGACTGTTCAACGCTCAGGACCGCGGAGTGCTTTTTATCGAGCCGCAAACTCCTGTTTATGAAGGTATGGTCGTAGGCTATTCGCCTAAAAACGAAGACCTCCGAGTCAACGTTTGCAAAAAGAAGCACGTCACAAATATGCGCGCGGCAGGCAGTGACGAAGCTCTAAGACTTAATCCTATCAAAAAAATGAGCCTTGAAGAAGCAATCGAATTTATTGCGGACGACGAACTTTTGGAAGTGACGCCGAAGAACATCAGAATCAGAAAGACTATTCTTGACGGAAGTCAAAGAATGAAACTTTTGATGAACGCAAGGAACGGCGAAAACTGAGGCAAAAACTAAGATGTTTAGCCGCTTGGCACAAATCTCGATAGCCTTGTTTTAATGAAATAGCATTTAAAGACGGAAATAAGTTTCCGTCTTTTTTTGTTGTAAGAATCATAGAACGAGAGTTATTTAGAACATGAATTTATAAATCGTTTTGCTTAAACTTCGGATTTTAAAATAATGTTTTAAATATATATTGTTTATTTTATTTAATGGAAACAAAATAAAAAAAGTAAAATTGAGTTTGATATTTTTGAATAACAAGTGTATTTAAAGAACAAACATATTCAAAAGACAAATGTATTCAAAATATAAATGTAGTAAAAAACAAACATAAAAAACGTAAGTTAAATTTAGTTTGATATTCTTTGTAAAAACAGATTTAAAACAAACGTAAGATAAAACTTACGATAATAAGCGATAAATTTAACTTCGGTTAAGGCGAAAAACACTTTAAAAATAAAAAAGTCCGATATTTAAATAAAAAATTAAAATAAGTGCGTTATTTGTTTGACATAACTGCGGATAAATAGTATTATATCGATAAGAACTTATCGATAATTTTTTAACGGATATCGCATAGCGTTAAAATTAACGTTTAAATCGACTTATCTTTAAAACTTTGACGATAAGAACGAAACCGTATTGCATTTTAAACTTAAACGGGTTAAAATGTAATTGTTACTTTGAAAAACTTTTTAAGGAGAAATATATGACTAAAGATTTCATAGTAAATGATGAAGAAAGCCTTGA